>NZ_JBNNST010000011.1:0-126456 GCF_050278025.1 Peribacillus sp. NPDC097197
CCCCCAATTAAAGATACCCCCATTATTCCCGCCATAATTCCCATACCTAACTTCTTTTTCAATTCCATATTTACTCCTCCTTAAGCTTTTTCCCCTTTTTTAGGGATGTTATTTTTAAACGACTATCAAGTTGTAGTTTTATAACCGAATCTAATTGATATTGTTCCTTCGCTATCTTCTTTACTTTCAATTCCCCTTAAGGTCTACCAAATGGTAAAACCTGCATTAAGAATAACAACACCCCCAGTAGAATAAGCAGTAAAGCGCTAGTCTCACTTGAATTGATAAAGTGACTGATATAAGGAATTGTAACCCCTATATAGATGCCCAATGAAAAATAGTGGCATCCGGTATATTGTTGTGATTGCCCTTTGTTATGTATTGCGTCCCCATCCCTTAAAAATCCGATGGGTAATCAGGATTCCGTCACTTGTTTTATAAGTAACGATTTCCCCTTTTTAACATGATCGGGTTGTACACTAACCGGCTTTTCTCTTCATAAATTGTCACTTTCACGTTCCCCCCCCTACGCCGTGCCTCCCCCGGCACAGAAGGCATATCCTGACATGTGTAATCTAACCTACTGCCAGACCTCAATCATTGCATATTCGTATTTTTTTGATGATCCAACATCACTTTGAAACCAAGCATTTGTTTGACAACCTTATCCGCAGATTCTGATTTTTCATTGTACTTACCGCCTATCATACTGTTACGCCAGTCCGGTTAGGTAATTGCTAGGTGTTAAATCGTTATGTTGATACCGTGGAGCCCGGTTCGGCTAAATTTACTGCCTTGTTGGTATTTCACGCGAGATAATATCCGCAAATACCGTCCCAGACGCTTTTAAATCATTACTATTTAGCTAGAGGCTTCAACATTGGTTAGAAACACGCTCCTTTATCACCTCGCCTCCTGTCACAGCTTAATGCCTTACCTAGTTTATCCCCTCCAAAGCCATAAACCGTATAGTAATAAATCGGACAACACCTGCATGAAATTTACCATTTGGTTATATTTGTAAATTAAGATTTTCCAGGTGCATAGATATGATGATCTCTTTAAAAAACATTTAATAGATTCCTTTAAATCTTAGTGTTAATCATAAGCATTACTTAGTGAAAATTTTGTTGGTTTTCGGATTAATAAAAATGTTTTATTTGACAAAACCCTACATTCAATTTGTTTAATAGGTAGGAATCGACGTATTTAATGGATACCTTTCAAAGTATTTGTCAGTTGTTCATAGGTTTTGACCTGTTTTGTAGAGATATTTTTGATATAAAAAAACTTGTCGATACCTTTAATAATCAAGTCCATGTAGAGCCTGACATTTTATACTCCGGGATATTGGCATGCTATAGAATAGTTAGAGGAGTCGATGGTTACTGAAGGTGAAATGGTGCATAATTTGGATTAAAGTTAATACTTCAGAGATAAAAATGCTAATCGAAGAATGTCCAAAAATGAATGTCTAAAAGTGTAGAAATGGAGGATTAAAGAAATTATCAACGCACAGCACTCCACATGTGATGAGTGTGGATGGTGGACATTTTATATAAAAGAGATGTAGTAGAGTCACCTTTAAACACTAGGTCTAGAGAAATTCGTTCCATAACCCGTCTATATAGAGAGAGATTGCTTCTTGATAGCTTAAAAATTATTATTTAGAAGAGAGTTAATAATTTCTTTATTATCTACACCTTTAATTGCAACTTTAAGAACGTCAAATTTACTATCAACATATTTTTTATAAGATGATCCAACATAGCCTGTTCTTACTCACTCATTTCATAAAATCCCTCTATAATTGTGTTTTATTGGAGAGGGCGGGAGTTAACCTACACCTTTTTCCTTTCAATTTCATGGAACAAAATAATCTAGAACAACTAATTACATTAAGTCTCGAAAGTTGATTTATCAAAATTCTGTATTGATTATTTCCGGTTATTAAATTCAGCTAAGAAAAATAACTATGTTAGCAAATCACTCTAGCCGATTAAAATGCAGTTAGTACGACAACAACAAAAAAGGTTAGAACCCTTGATTTATCAAGTATTCTAGCCTTTGGAAAGTGATGACCTATGAGGGATTCGAACCCCGACCCCTTCCCTGCCAATCTTATTGAGTATATTCACTGAAGTTCAACTGCGTTAAATAAGTATCAAAAAGTTTGATTCATGGATTGGATAGTTAGTAATTCTTGTTTATCCCATTCAAAATAGGCTTTGTTCCCGAACCAAATCATTCCTCAAAATAATTTGATAATTAGGTTTCTTAACCTATGACTTGTAAACCAAACTTTTCTTGTACAACATATATATTTGGTTTTCAATTTTTATTATGCTAACTCCAACCACTCCACCGCTTCACAGTGTGTCGACTGTATGTGGCAACATATTGTGCTGATAGGTTTAATTGATTGGCTAAGTCCTACAAGTAGAACCTAGCTTTTTAGTATTTTAAATTTTTTATATTTGAATGTTAAAGGGAAATTTCCGTATGCTTTATAAATCCCTTCTTCCTAAGGGATCCGTTACTTGAATGGGAAAAGAGGTACTTATTCCAGAATCGCGCCTGATAATTTTAAGGTGCTATTTCGATTGTTTAATTTAAAAAGGGAAATAAATAAAAAAATGAAAAAAACAATTAAATTGCCTCAATCAGAAAAGGGGAAAGAAATACTCATGAAATATATGTCTGATTTTACTTTAATCAGTGAAGATGAGCAGGCAATCTCTGAAAGTTTACGAATTAATAAATATAACAAAGGAAAATGTCTTCTTAGAAAAGGAGAACATCCTTCCATTAAATGTTATATCATATTAATGTGTTATGTTAGGTAGTTTTTTTTAGTGGATTTGATACCATCTGCCCTAGCAGCAAAATTGTGTTACCCAGAGAAACAAGTTCGGGTAGTCGTTGAGATATGGTTTCTGTCCCTCGATATATAAACATTAGCGTACCGAAAAACAGGCACCGACATTCAGCTGCCTCTATATATCAATCAGATTATGTTTAAAAACGAATTCAACCAGTTCACTTTTTTTAGTAAAGTTTAGTTTATTGAAGATTCTTGTTTTATGTGTGTCTACTGTTTTTATACTTATCAGTAGTTCACCTGCAATTTCAGTTAATGAATGTCCCTTAACAATCAGCTGTAGTACTTCTTTCTCGCGGGGGCTTATTGTAGAATACATCTTGTGAATCTTTTCTTCACTCTGCTTATTTTTTATCATTGACGTCATTTCCTTTGGCCGCAAGTATATATAGCCATCCATAACTGTATCAATAGCAGAATACAATTCTTCATCTACAGCTACTTTCGGGACGTAACCCGATGCACCTGCTTCCATAATTAACGATACATATTCCTCATCTTCGTACATTGTTAAGACAATCACTTTTGCATATTCATATCGTACCCTTATATTTTTTAGTACCTGTAGTCCGTCCATACCGGGCAAAGAAATATCGAGGATTAAAATATCCGGCACTAATTTATCATAAAGCTCAAGAGCTTTATGCCCATCATCAGCTACTCCCACAACTTGATAAGAAGTCCGTTTTTGCAATAAAAGTTTTAACCCTGATATAAGAATGGCATGATCATCAACTAGCATAATACTAATTTTCCTTTTGAAACTCTGTTTCAACTTTACCAACTTCTTTCTAATTTAATGGTAGAGAAACGGAAATTTCTGTCCCTCCCATCTTGTTCGTCCTGATAAAAAATGTACCACCCTGCAACTCTGCTCTTTCCTTCATTCCATGTATACCAATCCTATTTTGTTGCTTAGCTTTTTCAAAATCTGCTTCATGAATTCCCTGACCATTATCATTTATTGTCAAATAGATCCATCGTTTATTAATATCCAAGCCAATCATAATTTCAGTTGCATTGGTATGTTTCACCACATTACTCATGCTTTCTTGAACAATTCGATATAGAGCCAACGTAACATGTTCAGCTATAGTAACGTCATCATCAGGAACAAATAAATGAACTTGGATTTTGTATTTTCCCTCAAAATTTCTCGCATATTTTTTTATCGCTGAAACAAGCCCCATCTTATCAAGGATCGGTGGCCGTAATTCGACGGCTAGATCCCTTATCTGTTTTAAAATTCCTGCAGCTATATCTCTGCTTGTATAAAGTAACTCACGTTGTTCACCATCTTTCGCCTCATTAGCCATAATTCGCATGGTTACCATTAATGAGGTGAGAGCTTGACTTGTCTCATCATGAAGTTCACGTGAAATTCTTTTTCTCTCATCCTCTTGAACAGATAATAACTTCGATATCAACTTATCACGCAATAAATCCTTTTGTTGAAGTTCCTTAAGTAAATAGTCCACTTCATTATTAGAATTAATAAGATGATCAGTCATTTCATTAAAAGCTTGTGCCAGTTTTCCAATCTCATCGTTATTGGTTCCTTCTGCTCTTAAGGACAAGTTACCTGCCGATATGCCTAAAGCTACATCTACTAAAGTATTGATCGGTTTAGTTATCATACGGGTAGCAAAATAAGCCATTCCCATGGCACCAATTGATATTAGTAATGTGACAATAAGTAATTTAACGATTCTAGAATATATGTATTCCAACGATTTTTCCTCTGACATCCCCACTCGAACATACCCTACTTCTCCTTCTTCGATAGGAACTATGACATCGTGGATATTACCTTCATCCGAGGATAAAGTCGCATCCTCTTTTTGGGTAACCCCTTTTGGTGTATGTGACTTTACTATTCCTTTTGGAAGAATCTCAGGATTCGGAAATGTATGAGCATAAAGCGTGCGACGACTATCAAAAACTAAGATATAGCGAATTTCTTCATCTACCTTTTTTGTTTCTTTAATAAGATTATCCACCGCATATTGATCGTCAAAGAGAATGTAGTCTGAGCTTATTTCTGCAACATTTTTTGCGATATTGGCACCTCGTTTCGAGAGATCCTCCGTCATCATATTTGTAAGTGAATCCCATATGATCCATCCAAAAATGCTAGCTAGAAAAAGTGAGGAGAACATGATAGCCCCAAGTATCTTTTGGTTTATTTTCAAGTTACTTATCCATTTCATAAAGAACCTCATAATATTCCGAGTCGAATGGGATAAAGCGATCAATATATAAACCTTGAAGTGCTATCTTCATAGAATCCTGTTCGTGCATAGTAAGAAAACTCGCTTTAATCATTTCCTTTTCTTCCTTAGCTAAATTACTTCTGATAACAACAGGTCCAGTACCTAATGGCATCGATTTTCCGATAATTTTTAATATTTTGACTTCTTTAGGGTTTTCACGTTCCATCGTTTCAAAAACTAGGGAATTGACAGCTGCAGCATCTACGGTATTATTTAAAACGGCACTAAGGGATCGTTCATGACTATATGTGTATACATGTCTCCCAAAAAAGCTTTTGATGTCTTCCCCCAAATTTTCCAACTCTTCTTCCACAAAAAGATATCCAGAATAACTTGAAGGATCATAAAATGCAACATCTTTGCCTTCCAAATCATCAATTGTCGAGAAACCGCTTTCAACACTTGCAACAATGTAACCATAATAATAAGGGCTCCCAAATCTTTCTTGCGTTGCAATTCCTTCAAATCCTCCGTTTTCTCTATACGTGATATAAGCTCCTGTTGGAAGTAGAGCTATATCAGCTCCCCCATTGATCATTAGGTTGCTGATTTCATTATAACTTCTGCGTTGAATTAAAATGGCTGGTCGCTTAAGTTTCTTACCAATAAAATTTGCGATTTTACGATAGTATATAATCGTATCCGTTGGAGAAAGCACACTCGAAATGGCTAAACGGATCGGATCTTGTTTATCTTGTTTATCCTCTTTACTATCTGTAGGTTGCTTTTCATATTCTGAAAAATCAATTTTATAGGTTGATAGGTTTGACCCACAACCTATTAATAAGGTGATTATTAATAAAACCGGAATAACCTTGAATAATTTTCCCATAGTATCCCTTTCTAGGTCGAATTCCTCAACAACAATTCGCAAATTAGAGTTTTATTCCTAAATTAGTATTTACTATTATATCACAATCATAGTTTCACATTGTCACAATTTTAATAGTATTAGTCGCACATTGTAGGATATTTTCTGACAGGTAATAGGAAATCTGCTGATAGTCTAAAGGGTTAAAAAGTAAGATAATACTATTATGTAAAACACTTGTGTTACCTACCTTTTTTAAGCGCTTCCATTATAACAGGAGGGATGCCATTAGAAGATATTTCAAGCAGCTTAATAAAATATGCTAATAGAATCAAGACTTTAGAACTTATAATATACTGTATTGGAGTGGTTTCAGTAATGGAATTAGTTAACCAAAAGCAAAATACCGAGAAATTTGCACGTTATCTCTATCGGCGGAAAATAATTTTTCTAATTGCATTTCTAGGGTATGTATGTGCTTATCTTGTGCGGAATAATTTTAAGTTAATGTCAAATAGTATCATGACTACAAATGGATGGGATAAAACAGATATTGCTTTGTTACTTTCTTGTTTAACGATTTCTTATGGATTAGCTAAGTTTTATATGGGAGCATTAGGAGACCGTGTTAGTATAAGAAAACTTTTCTCGGTCTGTTTGGGAGCAAGTGCCTTAATCGCCATTCTCATTGGCTTTTTCAACACATCGATTGCAGTATTAGCCATTCTCCTAATATTGAGTGGAGTTGTACAAGGTGCTTTAGCTCCTGCCTCTCAAATGATGCTTGCTAATTATTACTCGAATAAATCTCGTGGAGCAGCCATTGCGGGTTGGAATATCTCACAAAATGTGGGATCAGCTTTACTTCCTTTGATCATTGTGGCCCTAACCAGTATGGGACTAGTCGTTCCTGAAACAGGAAATATTTTCATGGCTTTTTTAGTTCCAGGAGTTTTGGTACTGATTTTTGCATATTTATGTTGGCGTTATGGCGGAGATAGCCCTGAATCTGAAGGCCTCGATTCCTTAAGAACGATGTATGGGGATGCCGGGGAATCTAATGTGGCAACTGAAGAAGAAAAAGTTGGACTGAGCTATTGGCAATTAATTTGGAAATATGTTTTTACCAATCCACTAATATTACTAGTATCTGCTGTCAACGTGGCCTTATATTTTCTCCGTTTTGGAATTGCAGATTGGATGCCAATTTATCTTAGCGAAGTGGGGAACTTATCGAATACAAGAGCACAATTGGCTGTTTCAGTTCTTGAATGGATTGCGATCCCGGGATCACTTATATTTGCATGGTTAGCTGTTAAATACCCAAATAAAATGGCTAAAATTGGAGCAATTGGCTTGTTTGCCATGGTGGTGTTTGTCTTTTTCTACGAGAGCTTAGTTAGCGGTGGTGTAAAAAATTACGCATTATTCTTGGTGGTTTGTGGGATTTTAGGAGCCTTAATTTATGGACCACAATTAATTGTTAACATTCTAACAATTGACTTTGTTCCTTTGAATGTAGCTGGGACGGCAATTGGTTTTGTGGGTGTTACAGCGTATTTAATTGGAAACATGGGTTCCAATTGGTTAATGCCAATTTTAGCTGATCAATTTGGTTGGTTCTGGTCTTATATAGTTGTAGCCTTCTTATCAGCATTTGCAGCGGTAGGCTATCTAGTGTTGTCAAAATCCGAACAGAAAGTAAAAGTTGTTTAATATCTATATTCTATTATTTATGGTGTTGATGAATCTAAATGATTCACCAACATCTTTTTTGTTGTTTAATAACTCTTAAAATAATCGATTTGTGGATAACTGTTCGGTATAATATTCGTAGTTGGATTGAAAAGAATAGTGGGCTCATTACACAAATACTTAAAGAACATATTGATGGTTATAGACTTAGGCAATGCAAAATGCCTTGGCAGTGAATATACTTCTGAACCGTATTTGGTTGCTTTACTTGTAAACCCGTTATTTTCATAAGTGTGGAAAGCAGTACACAGATGGTTGGTCTGAAAAAAACTACAAGAATTATTATTTGATGTTCCTCATCGTCACATCGTATTGAAAACTAAATATTCTTTAGAATTACTAAAGGGCAACAAATTGTGAACAAAGCAAATATCTTGCAAAAGTATCTAATCATCCTAACATTTAGTGCCTTTTAAGTTAACATAGCGTCATTTGGTTACCTTTCACAAAAGAATGTTATTCAACAATCTGGCCCTTTAGCTGAAGAAGGCATAACCCCTTTTTAGGAATTGCGCCCGATTGTTGAACATCACATTATTCTATTCAAAATAAGAATCAGAATCATTTTACCCTTAAACTTTCACAACATAAAAAGTATTTTATGTGTATACTATGTTCCCACATACCAAATGTGCCGACTGTATGTGGCAACACATTGATGCTTGAGGATTTAAGTAATTGGCTAGGTCCTACAATCGTAGAACCTGGCTCTTTTTAGTATGCCTAAATTTTTCTTTTGGAATGTTATTAGATTAATTTTTATATGCTTTATTATAAATCCTTTCTTTACTAAAACATCCCTTTAGTTGAATAGTAAAAGAGATGCTATTTCTATTGTTTCTATCTAATCAAGGTGAACTGGATAAAGGTGTTGAAATGATTAAGATACATTTAAATTGTTTCAATTAGAAAGGGAGAGAATATATGATTGATATACTCTTAAAATATATGTCTGACTTTACTTTAATCAGCGAAGATGAACAGCGGGCAATCTCTGAAAGTTTACGAATTGATGAATATAAAAAGGACAATATCTTCTTAGACAAGGAGAACTTTCCGCCATTAAATGTTATTTCGTATTAATGGGGTGAGTTATTTACTGAAGATCAAGCTATTCCAATTATCAACGAAAAGACTCAAGATGACTTATCTAAGTATTCATTAGTGTGTGTTGAAGATTGCATATTAGTTGTTGGTGATGTTGATTCTGAAAATACGATGTTTAACAAATACCCACAACTTGAAATAATGATACGCAAAATGATGGAAATAAACGTTGGTGAAATACAAGAACAATTCGGTGAATTTATTGGTTCTTCTCCAGAAGAACGATACGAATCTGTTTTAAGGAAACGCCCCGAGTTAATTGACCGTGTACCACAACATCAATTAGCTAGCTATCTTGGAATTACTCCTGAGTCGTTAAAATAGATTTCATCCGTAATCATCCTGCTTCAAAGTAGCAACTAAGCACCGAAGACTGACTCACCAAATATCATTGAACCATATATCACACTTAACCTTTGTGATACCAGCTAAAAAAATTTATAAAGTATCTAGAAATTAACTTAAGAAAGTCAATGAACGGTTTTTATCACCTTGTTATTATTAAATTTAATCAAAGATATTAGCATTTGGAGGGGATTTTTATGAAGGCGATAGTTTGTGATAAATATGGTTCGCCCGATGTACTTGAATTAAAGGAGGTAAAAAAACCTTTCCCTACCGAGAATCAAGTATTAGTTAAGGTTCATTCAGCATCTTTAAACTTTGGCAACTTAGTTCTTTTGAAAGGTAAACCCTTCTTAGCCCGTTTTGCCTTTGGACTAACAAAACCAAAATACTCAATTCCAGGAGGTGACATAGCTGGTACAGTTGAAGCTGTTGGGGAAAAAGTTAAACTATTTAAAGTAGGTGATGAAGTATTTGGTGACCTCTCTGGTTGTGGCTGGGGTGGTTTTGCTGAATATGTAACGGTCCCCGAATTTGCTTTAGCCATAAAGCCAACCAATATCTCCTTTGAGGAAGCTGCAGCGACTCCTATGGCAGGCGTGACTGCCTTACAAGGACTACGTAATAAAGGTGAAATTAAATCGGGGCATAAAGTATTAATCTATGGCGCATCTGGAGGCGTTGGTACTTTTGCGGTACAAATTGCTAAATCATTCGGTGCTGAAGTAACGGGCGTATGTAGTACACGAAACGTTGAAATATTGCGTTCTCTAGGAGCAGATCATATCATTGATTATACAGAAGAGTATTTCGCACAAGATAAGGAATGTTATGATTTGGTTCTAGGTGTGAATGGTTCTAATTCCCTTGCAGCTTATAAACGTGTACTAAAACTAAATGGGAAATTTATTCACGTAGGAGGTTCGGAGTCTCAACTTTATCAAACATTATTTCTTGGACCTTTTATTTCATTGACTGGAAGCAAGAAAATAAGTAGCCTGTTACAAAGAGCAAATCAAAAAGATTTAAATGATATAAAAGAGTTACTTGAAATGGGAAAAGTAAAACCAATAATTGATAAACGATTTAAGTTAAGTGAAATAACGGAAGCATTCAAATATTTTCAAGAAGGTCACGCTCAAGGTAAAGTGGTGATTACTTTATAATGAGTGTCTTGCTCCACCATAAATAAATTAGAAATGCGATACCAAAACTTCTAAACATTCTACTTTTTATTTTATTTCACATTAAACCAATTCTAACCAAGCGAACGCTTCACAATGTGTAGAATGTATGTGGCAACACATTGGTGCTGATGGGTTTAATTAAATTGATCCGATTCCTATTAAAGTGGAATCGATATTTTTTTATTCCTCTTTAACGGTTGCTTATTCCACAATCGTAGGAGCTGTTTGAATTCCACAAGTAATAAATAGGCAAGTATTTGGTGAATTTGTAGGTCGGCGAACCAGTGTACTTAATCACTAAGTTCATTAGAAGTAAAATAGTTGTTTTTACAGCAAGAAATGGATAGTGGAAAAATTAACACCTTGATAAATTTAGGTCATTGGATTTGGCCAATTCAAACAGATTCATCTAAATTGTTATTATCATAATCGATCGGCAGCTTTTTAATAGGGGTAAATATATGATAGTGATGATGAACGCTATTAAAAGCTTGAATAAGTTCAATATCTGATTTATTTCTTTCTTGCTTTGAAATTATTTTCCTTGATCAAAAACAAAAGCTGAAGCCCCAAATTCTTCATCTCTTGCACCAATACTTAAATTGGTTCAATATGATTTATCGTTTTATTCATGAAAAATGTTTGTGAATAGCCAATTCAGATTGGAAATAATTCCACTCGATTTTTAAAGAATAATCTTCCCCTTTGTGCGTCCACTTTCAACATGCCTATGCGCATTTACAATATCATTAAAGGAAAGCACTTTTCAATTACCGGTATTAATTTGATGAGCACCTAGACTTTTAACCCATTCAATATTAGATGTACTACAAACTGCGGTTACTTCAGCGCCAAAATCCACAGCAAGCTGAACAGCAAAATGCCCCACTCCACCCGATGCACCATAGATTAAAACCTTATCGCCTGCTTTTAGCTTCCCTACATCTCGTAATGCTTGTAGAGCGGTCTGTGCAGCGCATGGTATTGCGGCTGCCTCTTCAAACGTTGCATTATTTGGCATAAATGTCAGAACATTTTCTTTTGGGCAGACATATTCAGCATGGGAACCGACGCAACTTCCAAAAACACGATCGCCAATTATTTTTTCCCACGGCTTCAACGGTACCTGCGACGTCTATTCCTAGAATTTGCGTTTTTGTTTTATAAGGCCATTCTCCATTCTTGTTGGCAAATAACCTTTTCGATATAGAATGTCATATTTAATTACAGAGGCGGAGACCACTTTAATTAATACCCTATCTTCATCTTTGATGAACGGTTTCTCAACATACCTAATCTCCATTACTTCAGGGGAACCATAAGAACTATAAATTGCTGCTTTCAACTGTTTAACCTCCTGTAATTATCAAATCGTTCGATATCATCAATTCCTTTCAAAAAAAAATGAAACCACTTTATATGCTGTTTACTTGATACCTTATTGATAAATTCACTCAGTAAATTTAATTCAGCTTATTCCTAGATATTCCTCATAAGTAATCATCCCTTTCTTTTGCATAGGATTTGTATTTTTTCCTTCAGTCAAAGAATTGTATAGTTTTCCTGAAAAAGGAATGCTTAAAACATCATTGGTTTCATTGTTAACCTTAATTTTCAACTCCGCCATTTCTCTTAATGTCATTATCTCTGGACCACAGAAATCATCTAATTTTCCTTGTGGGCCTTTATTAACTAAATCGATTAAATGTCTAGCGAATTCATTAACATCCACGCTTTGAAATTTAATCTTTCCAGGGACTATATATCTTTTAAAGAAAGGTTTTGATAAGAATAAATTCTCAACAAAGCTATGAAACTGAGTTGCACGAGCAATTGTATAAGGTACAGAACTATTTTTTAATAATTCTTCTGCTTTGTATTTAAGTTTATAATATTTGAAGGGGATTTCCTCAATACCTACAATTGATGGATAAATAAAAAGTTTTATATGATGCAACTTGCTTAAAAGTTTTTCAAACCCATCAACCTCAATGCTTTTAGAATTTTTTATCGGACTAGTTGCTGCGTGAATAATTACATCAACATCTTTTACCGCTTCTTCTATACCTTCGCCAGATAATAAATCGCTGTAAACCCATGTAAAGTCTACTCCTTCTGGTTTTCTTCTCGAAGTTATTTTTACTTGATAATCTAAACCTTTTAATTGCTTTAACAAAGCCGACCCTAATTTTCCTGTTGAACCAGTTACAAGTATTCTCAAGTACAACTCTCCCATTCAGATGGATTATCTTTGTACTGTATATTCAGAAGTTGGTTACTTTATTCTACTAACCTCCCTATATGATTGACCAATTGTATGCTCAAAAGTTAAATGAAGGACGATCAAATGCTTATGTAAAGAAGATCCATAACTTGTTATCAAAAGCATTGCAAAAAGCGTTGAAATGGGGTCTAATTCAAAGCAATCCTTCTAAAGATGCCGCTCCGCCATCCATTCATAAGAAACACAAGCAAGTATGGACATTGGATGAAGCAAAAGGATTCCTAAAGGTTTGTGAAGCAGAAAACTGCCTCGCTCTTTTTCTAGTTGCACTGTTCACTGGCATGAGAAGAGGTGAAATCCTTGCCTTGCGCTGGAATAACGTTGATTTAGAAAAAGGTGTGATTCATGTTGCTGAAGCTTTAGCACGAACAAAAGCGCATGGGCTGAAACCGAAAGAGGTGAAAACCGCTCATTCAGAACGAGCAATATTTCTTTCTCCCAGCCTCACAGAAGCTTTGACCATACACAAACAGCACCAAACCGATAATCCTTTGGATCTCGTTTTTCCTTCGAAAAAAGGAACGTATGTCGAACCAAGGAATTTGCTGAGGATGTATAAAAGCTTAACGGAAAAAGCAGACGTTCCGTATATTTCTTTTCATAATCTTCGTCATACACACGCAACCATGTTAATGCGTTCCGGTGAGAACCCAAAGGTTGTATGTGAGCGATTAGGGCATGCACGAGTCAGTATCACGCTCGATATTTATTCACATACAAATGAGGAGATGCAGCGAAAAACGGCCGAACGATTTGACCAGAACTTTTGGACATAATGGACAAAAAAGAAAATACGACACAAGCTGGAACCCTTGACACGATTGATGTAAATGGATGTTTTGTGCAGTGTTTGTCCAATTTCTGTGTAACGCATAAAAAAACAGCTAAAAATCAAGGTGTCAGAAAATAAACAAAAAGCCGCAAACCCTTGATACACAAGGACTTGCGGCTTCCAGAAATGATGATTCCGACTGGGTTCGAACCAGCGACCTCTACCCTGTCAAGGTAAAGGTCTAATCTCCTTTTACCAACCCTACACCAAAATCCCCATCCAAATCTTTACTGCTGTTGCTAATATTAATAGTGCCAATATGACTTGAAGGATTTTTGTGTTCATTTTCTTCCCTGCCATTGCACCAAGTGGAGCTGCGATGATACTTGCAACTACCATGATGATTGCCGGATAATAGTCAACTTGGCCTGTAGAGATCTTGCCGACGGTTGCCCCAATGGAGGAAATGAAGGTAATGGCTAGTGAAGAGGCAATGGTTACCCTCGTCGGTATTTTCAAGACAACGAGCATAATCGGAACAAGTAAGAAGCCTCCGGCCGCCCCGACAATCCCGGAACCTAAACCGACGATCAGGGCAAGTGTTGCAGCTAACCATTTATTAAATTTGACCTGGTCTAATGGGATATCATCGATACCTTTTTTCGGTATGAACATCATCACCGCCGCTATTAAAGCAAGCAGGCCATAGACGATATTGATACCGTCTTCCGACATCGATTGCGAACCGAAACTCCCAATTACGCTTCCTATCAATACACTGATACCCATGTAGAGGATAAGCGGCTTGTTTAAATAACCACCCTTACGGTAAGCCCATACACCCCCGATGGAGGCGAATAATACTTGTACGGCGCTGATACCTGAAACTTCGTGGGCACTGAATGACGCTAAACCGAAGATCGGCGGGATGTATAAAAGCATCGGGTACTTGATGATCGACCCGCCTATGCCAAGCATTCCTGAAATATAGGAGCCAATGAAACCAATTAAAAATATGGTGATGATAAAAGTAATGTCCATGTCAGTCTCTCCTTTAGAAGAAGGGAACCTAATTGGTCCCCTTATCTTTATCAGCCTTTTCTAATCCAGAATTTCAACACGCCATTATCTTCTGCCATTTCAATTAGCTCATGTCCGCCTGATTTTGACCAAGCCGCTAAATCTGCTTTTGCGCCTTTATCTGTTACATGTATTTCCAATACTTGACCGGATTCCAATTCATTCATCGCTTTCTTTGTTCTTACGATTGGCATTGGACAAGCCAAGCCCTTAGCATCTAATATCTTTTCTGATTTCATCATGATAAATCTCCTCTATTCATAGTTTTTTGTGATGTTTTATCGTACCGCACAACGATTCGGTCCAATTTCCATTTCACGTTGTTTTTCCTCATCAGGCGTGATTTTCCCCATGTTCGTTTGACGGATTTCTTGGTAAGCATTCGGTTGTGGAGGTAGGTTTCCCGTTACCATCTTTCTGAACTCTGCTTCGTCTGCAATATTCAGGCCATGATTTTCTTCAAACAACGATCCTAACTTCTTAGCGACACTGCCGTCTTCGTTCAATTCTTCAATGATCATGAAATGAGATGGAAGGACAATCAACTCGTCTGATAGTTCTTTGTAACGTGTATAAAGGGTTTCTCTCAAGTCGCCAACCCAATCCTCAGCCAATCCAGCTAAATCCGGTCTACCAATCGAATCGATGAATAGAATGTCCCCTGTCAAAAGGTATTTTTCATCGACAACAAATGAAGTAGAACCAATTGTATGTCCTGGAGAATATAGAGCTTGGATTTCAATATCTGTATGACCGATTTTGACCACTTTACCATTCTCTAAAGGCTCATATTCAAAGACCACTTCCGTTGCATCTTTTGGCGGCAACCAATACGTTGCATTCGTGCTTTTTGCGATTTGTCTACCACCTGAAATATGGTCAGCATGTAAGTGTGTATCAAATACTTGTGTGATCTTTGCACCGATGCTTTCTGCAAAATCAAGGTAAGTATCAATCATCCTAGTGGAGTCAATAAGGGCTGCTTCTCCATTGGAAACGACCATGTAGGACAAGCATCCTTTTCCAAGACGGATAAATTGATAGATCTCCCCACCATCCTTCAAATCGCCAATTTTCAATGGCTCTAAGTGTTCACTCCACGCTTTCATTCCGCCCTTTAAGTAAGAAACTGTTAGCCCTGCATCAGATAGCATTTCTGCTACCATAACGGATGAGCCTTCTTTTGCACATACAACCAGAACTTCCTTATTGGTAGGAATTTTATCCATGATTTCTTCCACACCATCTAGCAATTCGAAGTACGGCATATTAAAGTAGTCGAAACCCGCTCCTTCAATTTTCCAATCGTTAAAATCATTTTCATTACGAACGTCAAAGATAAATAGCTCATCTTTATTGATTACTTTCTTTGCCACTTCTTTAGCTGTCATTTCATTGTATGGCATTCTATATACCCCCTATAGTATATTCCATTTCAAATTTTTTTCTTTTTTTTAGCTATTAAAATGTTAAAGTAACATCCGCATCTTTAGCGAATTCCAAGAAGGTTACAGCGCCGCCGACTTCAATTCCGTCAACGAAGTCTTCTTTCACTAGTCCCATAACATCCATTGTCATTTGGCATCCGATAAATGTAACGCCTAATTCTTGGGCCATAGCAAGTAATTCTGGAATGGCCGGTACATTGGCCTTTGCAAATCCTTCCGCAAAATGTTCTTTGCCTTCTGGCATCGGAAGTTGTTTATTGCCTTCCTTGTGGATTAAGTTTAATCCTTCAAATGTGAAGAAAATGGCAACCTTTTGATCTGTTGCTGCCGCTGCTGTGGCAATATTAAAAACTTTATATGCGTCAAATAATCCACCGTTACTAGCGATGATTGCTACCTTTTTAGTCATCCTTCATTCCTCCATATTAGTAGTAGTTTTTTATTAATTCACTGATTTTTCTGTCGGACCATTCCATTGGCTCATGCCAGGCATGACATTGATTACTTGCTTAAATCCTGATTCTGTAAGTTTTTGTGCAGCTAGGTCACTCCTGCTCCCAGTACGGCAAATCACGTATATCTCGGATTCTTTATCCAGTTCACTTAGACTGCCATCCAAATCACCCAGGGGAAGGGATTTCGCCGTTGGAATGTGTTCAAAAGCATATTCTGCCGATTCTCTTACATCCAACACAACAATATTTGGATTTGCCTCTATTTTTTGTTGAAGCTCCTCATTCGAAACAACGTTCGGGTGTCTCTTTTCCATACTTTCTTCTCCGCTTGACTTACGAAGGTAATGTTTCAGAACAGTTCCTTCTTCGACTGTACCTAAATATTGATGACCTGTACTCTCTGCCCAAGCTTTCATGTCGGCCGTTGAACCTTTATCCGTTGCTTGGACTTCCAATACTTCACCGGACTCCAAGGCATTTAAAGCCTTTTTGGTTTTGACAATGGGCATCGGACATGCTAATCCTCTTGCATCTAAAACAGAATTTGTTTTAATCATGTTTCTTCCTCCTCGATTTATACTGCATGGGGTATTTAACTATTCAAAAAAATTACGCGGTTGGTCCGTTCCAGGCAAGCATTCCGCCTGTCATATTGATTACTTGGTACCCATGATCCTCAAGTAGTTTTACGGCCTTTGAACTTCTTCCACCAGAGCGGCAGACCATGATATATTCTTTTGACTTGTCCAGATCTTGCATCTTGAATTCTATTAGTCCTAAAGGTATATGCATGGCAGTCGGGATTTTCCCCGTTTTCACTTCATCCACTTCACGTACATCGATAATATTCACTGGTGCCTTTTGATTTAAAAGAGTTTCGACTTCCTGTGTTGAAATTTCCTTCATAGCAGACTTCCTCCTTTTATTAGTGCCAAGCACTCATTCCGCCTTTAACATTCGTGATTTCTTTGAATCCCATTTTTTTCAATAACTTACTTGCCTTACTGCTTCTCATACCACTTTGGCAGATTACGAAAACTTCTTGGTCTTTAGAGAGTTCTTTCACTCTATTTTGCAGTTCGTATAAGGGAATGTTTTTAAATCCCTTGATATGGTTTCCCCTAAACTCATTAGGCGTCCGGACATCAATATATTGCTTACTTTTATTATTCAATTGTGTTCTTAATTCGATCGTAGTAATCTGTTTAATCCCTTTTGCCGGAATAAATCGTTCATACAAGAACCAGACAATTACAGCAATCATGAGGATATTTAATAGTGTACCCAATATAGCTTGATTCCTCCCTTACCTTAGATAAATAAGTTGACGTTACCATCTTCTGCGTCAGCTAAATAAGCAGCCACACCCGCATATTCAATGCCTTCTAGTAATTCCTCTTGCTGCAAGCCCAGTAAATCCATGGTCATTGTACAAGCGATTAGTTTCACTTCTTGTTCTTGGGCCATTTCGATTAAACTAGGGAGGGACATGGCATTATGCTTTTTCATGACATGCTTGATCATTTTAGGACCCATGCCTGCAAAGTTCATGTTGGATAATCCCATTTTATCTGCACCACGCGGCATCATTTTGCCAAACATCTTTTCAAGGAAGCCTTTTTTCAGTGTCAATGGCTCATCTTTTCGTAATGCATTCAACCCCCAGAATGTATGGAAAATGGTCACTTCATGATCGTAAGCCGCCGCTCCATTCGCAATAATGTAAGCAGCCATTGCCTTATCGTAGTCTCCACTAAATAAAATGATCGTCGTTTTTTTCTGTTCTGTCATTAGTATTTCCCCCTGAATTTAAATTACCCTATTGGGTATTTTTTAAAAGTTACCTTTATTCCATTATACACCCAGGGGTATATAATAAGCTAAAAAATAATAGTAGTCAACCCAATTGGAGAGCTGGCCAGTCTATATAATTGTGTTATTTATTGGACAATATTATCTACTTTTAATTAGTAATTCAACAGCTTCTTTGACAAGGCTATCTGTATCTTCGCCTTTCATGACATTCTCCCTCACACATTGTTCAAGATTTGCGCTAACAATGACTCCCATCGTCCTATCAATGGCATTTCGAGCTGCTGATAACTGAGTGACGATATCTCTACAGTCCTTACCTTGTTCCATCATGCCTAGCACACCTTTAATTTGACCTTCAATTCGTCTTAACCGATTGATGACGCTTTTATCGTATTCCATGATCTATACCCACCCACCTATCTATATAGACAAACAAAGAACCTGTGGAACAATTTATATCCCAATAATATACCTATAGGGGTATATTGTCAAGCCAAGTTAATCCACTTTTATTTCGAACAAAAACTAAGGACAAGACGGTTTCTATTAATCAAAAAAAGGGCTGCCCCAGAAGTCATTATCCATGCCTTTTGGGACAGCGCCTTTTTATTGTTTCATCCTTTTCTTACGAATCACTTTGATTTTCTGCTTTTTAACTTTCTTTTTGTTTGGGAATTTGGGTTCTTTTTCTTTTATATATCTCACCACAATTAACAATATATAGGTTCCTAAAGCAATATAGAAAGATATCGGCACAGATTCAAATTTAGATTTAGCCACTAAATAAAATGAATAGAATAAAAACAAGGTAATAAGAACACTATTCTTCGGTCTGCCAACTTTTTTAAAGCTTGGGATTTTCATTGTACTTACCATCAATATACACAGTCCATAATATAGGATAATAAATATCCATAATGGTACGGACCCGGAAAACAAGACGAAGAAAGCCACAATTCCGCCTGCTAATGTGATGGGAACCCCTTTAAAGTATTTTACAGATTCCGCTTGGTCGGTAATGTTGAAACGAGCTAATCGGTATGCACCGAATAGAGGGAACAAACTGGCGATTAGCATCCCAACTTGTCCAAAGTCGTTGAAATATGTATGTATGGCTAAAAAGGCGGGGGCTACTCCAAAAGATACGATATCGGCAAGTGAATCCAATTCTTTCCCCATTTCATTAGATACCCCAAGGATCCTTGCTACCCTGCCATCCAATGCATCCAGCATTAACGCGATAAAGATCAATATTGTCGCATTTCTAAGATCACCAGTAATAATACATCCTATCGATAAGAACCCACATAATAAATTTCCCAACGTCAGCATATTAGGTATATGTTTTTTCATCCTACACTTCCTTAATTCCTAAATTAAACTTTCCTTTGCTTTTACATTGATTTGAAAAAGCTTAACTTGTTCTCCTCTAATTATAACTTCATACCAGTATTATGGCTAAGATTATATTTACAAGTCCCTCTATTCCCAATTATAGGTTTCCAGGCACTATTCTTAAATATATTCTTAGTAATAAAAAATAGGACATAAACAATGATGAACATCGTCTTGTCCTTAATGTAGAATATGTAGTACGACCAAGATTTTTCAGGATTGTGAATCGTGCGGAAAGTGTAAAGGCCTATCGACGATAAGTCCTTAAACTATTTGTCCTCTTGCCTTCTTCCTCAACCAAAACCCGTCGTAAAATTTTCCCGACCGCTGACTTCGGCATAAGTTCCCTAAACTCTATCACTCGTGGAACCTTATAATTAGCCAAACGTTCATTGCAGAACTTTATGATATCCTGTTCTGTTGCAATTACCCCTTTCTTTAGCACGATTATAGCTTTGACGGTTTCCCCGCGATAGGTATCCGGAATGCCAAATACGCAAGCTTCTTCCACTCCGGGATGCTGATAAATGACTTCCTCTACTTCAATCGGATAAATATTATAGCCGCTTGCAATGATTAGCTCTTTTTTCCTGCCCACAATAAAGAAATACCCTTCTTCATCCATTGTGGCTATGTCTCCGGTATATAACCAACCCTCCCTTAATGCCATTGAAGTTTCCTCTAGATTTCCCCAATACCCCTTCATCACCTGTGGACCCTTAATGATTAGTTCCCCTGCCTGATTGTACGGCAGCACCGCTTTCCCCGTTTCGATATCGACGATTTTGGCATCAGTGTTAGGATAGGGAATACCAATGCTTCCTATCTTTCTTTGACCTTTTACTGGGTTTCGATGGGTGGTAGGTGAAGTTTCCGACATGCCAAAGCCTTCTGATATTGACACACCGAATTTACGCTCAAATTGATGGATAACTTCCACTGGAAGGGGCGCCGAGCCACAGCTGCAGTATTTAAAACTGCTGAGATCTTGCGCTGTCAAATCCGGATGATTTAGTAAAGCGATATACATGGTAGGAACACCTGGAAAAATGGTCGGTCTATGTTTTCTAATCAAATCGACGACCTTGTTTATTTCAAATCTCTCTAGAGTGATGTACGTTGCTCCCGCATAAACGGCACTGTTCATCCTGCCATTACCGAATACATGAAACAGTGGCGTCAATCCAAGCATACGCTCACCCGGTTTTTGCAGTTGAAGGGCGTTTGCTGTATAGGTAAAATCTTGTATGACATTGGCAATCAGGTTGAAATGAGTGAGCATGACCCCTTTGGCTCTTCCTGTGGTTCCTCCTGTATATTGAAGTAACGCAATATCTTCTTTTGGATTAATATCCAGCTCAGGGAGTTCATTTTCCTCTTCTGCTATCCATGAATAGTAGCTGTCTTCCTGCAATTTATTTGCTGAAATAATCGTGAGCCTATCTGCCAAACCAGTTTGTACTATCTTTTTCTTTTGTTCATCATTTCCAATCAACCATGTGGCATTGGAATCCCGTAATATATAGGCTAGTTCATTTGCCTTATACATCGGGTTCACTTGTACCACCACGCCTCCCAATCGGTGGATTGCATAATAGGCAATGATATATTCTATACAATTGGGTAACATCAATGCGATTCTATCCTTTTTTTTAAACCCCCGCGAGTATAATGAACCTGCAAAACGATCAATTTTTCTCTTCAATTCCAAATAAGAAAGTTCTCTTTCTCCATCAATAACAGCTTTGGTGGATGGGTAATGTTGTGCTGAATGGTCCACTATTTCGTATAGAGACATTAAAGGAATTTCTACTTCAAAGGGGGTATCTTCCGGATAAGATTTCTGCCACACTCTCTTCATTGGCTTCACTCCTTCTTCTTTTTCCACCGCCAATCACTATTTTCATTCGTCTCGAATCAATTTGAATACCCCTGTACCTTTTGCAATGAGATTTCCAGCGGAATCTTTTATTTCTCCTTCTGCAAAAGCGGTTTTGTATCCCTGCTGAAGAACCTTGGCTTCCGCAAATATTTCTCCTGCTGACAGGCTGCCGAGATAATGAACAGTTAAGCTCGTCGTCACAACACGTGCTTTAGTCAGAGAACGTATCACTATCCCAAGAATGGTGTCAAGCATGGTCGCATGAATACCCCCGTGCAGCGTTCCATTTACATTAAGCATATGTTCCTCGATATTTAATTTCAGACGGACATTTCCTTCTTCAAATTGAATGACTTCAAATCCAATATATGCAAAGAATGGACTGCTCTCGAATTGGTTGCGAATATCCTCCACGTTAGTAGTCAATTTTCACTTTCCCCCTCATGATTTCCGCTTCATCAAAAAACAAAATCCTATTACCTTCCACGTTTGGAACTAGACAGATTCCCGTAGAACTGTCCAGCTCCCTTTCCTGAGATGCAGTCCTGATTGTATGCGCTCTTACATTACTTGATTCTAAAAAACACGAATCAATACTCATCCAATATATTTCTGGCAATGATGAGCCGTTGAACTTCGTTTGTTCCTTCATAGATCTTTGTAATGCGAGCATCACGATAAAAGCGTTCCACTGGATATTCTGCCATATACCCCATACCCCCGTGAATTTGAACCGCTTTATCCGCTACTCTATTAAAAACATCGGAAGCGAACAGTTTAGCCATGGAGGCTTCTTTGATCACCTTTTTCCCCTCATCAATCTTTTGTGCTGCCATCATTGTCAAGGCCTTTGCGGCTTCTGTTTCTGTTGCCATATCCGCTAGCATCCATTGTATGGCTTGATTATCAGCAATTGGTTTACCGAATTGAATCCGCTCTTTTGCATATTTGGTAGATAGCTCGATTAATTTGCCGCATGATCCTACCGCTCTTGCGGCAAGTCCGACACGTCCTTCCCCTAATATTCTAAGAGCTGATATATACCCCATGCCCACTTCACCAATGACATTTTCTTCAGGAATGATACAATTTTCAAAAATGACCTGAGATGTATACGAACCTCTTAATCCCATTTTCTTGTCCTTTTTACCGACAGTGACCCCAGGGAAATTTCTTTCTACCAAAAAGGCAGTGATCCCGCCTTTTGCCCCCTTATCTTTATCCGTTAACGCAAAAACTGTGTAAACATCAGCAATCGGTCCATTGGTGATGAAATGCTTTGTACCATTCATCACCCAATAATCGCCCTTTTTCTCTGCAGTCGTCGCCAAATTGGTCGCATCCGAACCTGCACCAGGTTCGGATAAAGCGAAAGCGGCTATTTTATTACCCGCTGCCATCTCAGGCAGATATTTATTTTTCAACTGTTCAGATGCAAGCTTTACCAGGCCCGTGCTTCCAATACCGGTATGAGCACTTATTAACGAAACAAACCCATTGTGCGTTCTGCCTAACTGCTCTAATACCGTCGCCTTTTCTACTGTATTCAAACCAATTCCACCGTATTGTTCCGGTATGCTAATCCCAAATAATCCGAGTTCTTTGGACATTTCAACAAGATGTTGTGGGATGAGATCCTCTTCTTCAATTTGTTGGGCTAGAGGCTCTACTTCCTTTTCAACAAAATTCCGAATCATTGCTTTCATTTGTTCCATTTCTTTCGTTAAAGTAATGGTCATAATTCAAATGCCTCCTAATAGTGGATTTTTTTAATTCGTCTGATTCGCAAATGGAACAATTCTATTAAAAAAATGCTAGTGAATTTCCTTCCGAATTTAAGAAAAATCAACCTTCCCGTTCTAAGATTGTGGCAATTCCTTGCCCACCACCAATGCACGCCGTAATGAGAGCATATCTTCCTTCAGATCGTTTCAATTCATGGGCCGCTTTCGTGATCAGAATTGCACCTGTGGCACCAAGTGGATGTCCGTGAGAAATCGCCCCTCCATTCACATTCACTTTGGCTGGATCCATTTCCAGTTCCCGATTACAGGCAATTACTTGCGACGCAAAAGCCTCATTAATTTCGATAATATCCATATCGTTTAGCGAGAGCCCTGATTTTTCCATGACCTTTCTTACTGCTGGAACCGGTCCGATTCCCATGATGTTGGGATCGACACCAGCAACCGCGTGTGCTCTAATCACCGCTAGAGGTTTAATTCCCAATTCATCTGCTTTCTCCCTAGACATAATGACAAGAGCAGACGCCGCATCATTTAAACCCGAACTGTTTCCGGCCGTTACGGAGCCACCTTCAAGGAATGCAGGAGGAAGTTTCGCTAGCGCTTCTTTGGTTACTTGCGGACGTGGATGTTCATCTACTTTGAATCCTACCGGCTCTCCATTTCGAACCGGGATGTTCACTGAAACAATTTGTTCAGTAAAGCGTCCCTCTTCCATCGCTCTCGCCATCTTTTTCTGGCTCTCAATGGCGAACTCATCTTGTTCTTCCCGGCTGATCTCATATTTTGCAACTAAATTTTCGGCGGTAATTCCCATCGGTGGATTGCCTACCTCTTTTGGAGATAACTGAGATTTCCTGAAATTTGGTGGAGAAGAGCTATATGGTTTATCCGGACGATCCATCAAATAAGGAGCCCGGCTCATGCTCTCCACTCCTCCAGCGATATATACGTCCCCATCACCCGCCCAGATTGCTTGTGCAGCCAAATTGACCGCATTGATTCCGGACCCACATTGGCGATCGACCGTTAAACCCGGTAATTGCATGGAAAGACCTGTCTGAAGGGCGGTTAATCGAGCGATATTGCCTCCTCCGCTTAAAACATTCCCCATGATGACATCGTCCACCATTTCAGGAGCTACATTTGCGCGTTTCAATGCCTCTTTTACCACTTCTGCCCCAAATACGTGTGCGGGTACTGTCGCTAGTGCGCCCCCTTGCTTCCCAATCGCCGTTCTTACTGCTGAAACAATGACAGCCTCTCTATTCACATCTCTATTCATTTCCTCATCCGCTCCTCTTTTATATTTTTTATGCTGGGTAACTCTTATGAAGATTTCAAATCATAATCTTCTGTTGGTCTGATTTCCTGCCCATCTTTTGACTTAGTTGGCTTAACGAACATGGCAAACAATAAGCCGAATACCAGAACAAGGGCAGCCATGAACAAAATGGACAAGTTATAGCCTAGTATTTTATTCCCCGCCGCTAAACTAATGATATAACCCGTTAGTAGAGGAGCTACAATGCCTGCAAGATTGCCTGAAGACGTTAAGATACTTGTCATCAGTCCGCCGCGTTCACGCATTTCATTGATCATGATCGTTGGTCCAATCGGTAATATGGAATAGGTGAGACCTTTAGCCAGGCACATTGCAAAAATCACCCAAATTGGATTTTGAAAGACCATGATGGAAGATAGGAATAGTGAACCCATGATCATTGCTCCAGCTACAACCAAGACCCTGGATGAACGCCAATTCTGATTTTTCTTGAATAAGTAATCCGATAACATGGAAACACCCATATAAATACATACGGAAATGACTCCAATGATTGCTATGCTCGTGCCCATCTGTCCGGGTGTCATATTTACCACTTCCACTAAATAAATCGGTAACCAAACGGAAAACCAGACGACCAGAATATACGTTGAAAAATATGCGAGTGTCGTAAATAAAGCGGTTGGAGACGCTAAAAGTACAAGAAAGTCTTTCAGTTTGAATTTCTCCATCTTTTCTTTCTTTTTCTTCTGTACCTTCTCATATACTTCAACGGGATTTTCCTTTGTTAAAAACTGAAATAAGAAGAACCAGATAAGACTTGCTACTCCAAGACTAGCAAAGGCCACTTTCCATCCAAAAATGGTAATCATGGAAACAAGAAGCGGTGCAACAATCATCGCACCAACCGTTCCCCCTCCCACCACAACCGAGTTGGCTAATCCCCGTTGTTTCGGGGGGAACCACTTATCCGCATGGCTATAAGCAATAGGGCTATAGGGCCCTTCGAATGCCCCAAGTAAGATTCTATAAATAATTAATAGTGGCAAAGCAGCGATGGCCAAAACACCAAATTGTAAAACAGTCCATGTCAGCATGATGAACCCCAGTACTTTCTTGGCCCCGAGCTTATCAGCCCATGCTGCTCCAAAAATGCCCGTTACAGGATAGAGCCAATAATAACTGCTTCCTACAAGTCCCCATTCGGCATAAGAAAGATCGAATTCCTTCATGATCGGCACAGCGGCCAGTCCGATTATTGATTTATCGGCAAAGTTAATGACCGCTCCGAGGAATAATAGAGAAAGAACAAACCAACGCATGTGAATCCCCTCGTTTCTTTGTGAATAGATAATCTTGTCTTCTTGGTGGTTGAATTATCGCTTCTGATGGTCGAATTACTTGCTATCATGGTTGAATTATCTGGCTGTGTGGTCGAATTAATGCCTTTCTTGGTTGGATTCATTACGAAACTAGAAATCTCATTAGAACCTCCAGTCACATATAGCAGTAGTACCTGGCCACTGAGGAATGAAGAACATTCATCTTCGAAAAAAGCATATCTTCCGACTTCCCGATTTTCTCCACTGGAATGCTATTGATTCTTGCTTCCACTACCTCCATTAAAAAGCTGGGTCCGCTTCAATCCTTCTTTGTCCTCTTTTCCAGTTCCTCTTTTATAAGCAACCTTTTTAATAGTTTGCCAACGGTGTTTCGCGGCAGTTCCTCCCTTACTTCAAATTGCTTCGGAACCTTATAGGGTGTCAGCTGGGTATAGCAATATCCTTCAATTTCCTCAAGGTCAATGTTGGCATCCTTCATTGGAACAATGAATGCCTTTACGACCTCTCCTAATTCTTTATGCGGTATCCCCACCACAGCCGCCTCCTGAATATCCGGGTGCTGATAAAGGACACCTTCCACCTCTTGCGGATATATATTAAACCCGCTAATGATGATCATTTCTTTTTTTCTGCCGACAATGTAGAAATACCCCTCTTCATCCACTGAAGCAAGATCACCTGTATACAACCAGCCATTTTGGAGAGCTTTTCTCGTTTCCACCTCGTTATTCCAATATCCCTTCATAATTTGTGGGCCTTTTATAAGCAGCTCTCCCACCCCTTTGGATGGCACTTCATTATTGTCCTCGTCTACGATCATACAATCGGTTCTAGGAAAAGGAATGCCGACACTCCCGATTTTCCTTTTACCTAAGGGCGGATTACGATGTGTGGAAGGAGAGGCTTCTGATAACCCAAAACCTTCTCCTATAGAAGCACCTGTCAGCTTCTCGAATCGATTAATGACTTCAACTGGCATGGGTGCTGAGCCACAGGAACAATTTTTCAGACAATCCAGTCCATATTTTTCGATTTCAGGATGATTGACGAACGCATTGTACATCTTTGGAACGCCTGGAAAAAAAGTCGGACGGTACTTTTGAATATTCATTAGTACATTTTGAATCTCGAATTTAGGAAATAATAGAATGGCAGCTCCCATATAAATTCCGAGATTCATGGCACTTGTCATCGCGTAAACATGATAAAGCGGTGTCGCTGCCAGCACGACTTCCTTTCCGGGCACCATCAAATCCCCATACATTTCAAAGCTCTGTATAACATTGGAAGTCAGATTGTAATGGGTAAGCATCGCTCCCTTCATTTTCCCCGTCGTCCCTCCCGTATACTGGATGACCGCAATATCTTCAAGAGGATTTATCGTTTCAACTTCCTTGATTTTTTCTCCATTTTCTATCAAAGAACGTAGGGATAGGCCGTCTAATTGGTCATCGTCCGTCTTCATGCAGATTGAAAAATCATATATCGCTTTTGTTTCTTCAATGGTAGTAGCGGCCAATTGGTCATACACAATATATAGAGCATTAGAATCCACTAATATTTGGAGCAGTTCCCTAGGCTTATACATAGGGTTCAGTTGAACAACAATGAGTCCCAGCGCTTGTGCAGCGTAATAACTGATGATGAAATAAGGATGGTTGGTCATCATAAGGCCAATTCTTTCACCTTTCACGAACCCCATTTCTTTCCACTTACCTGCAAGTTTATCTACCTGTGATTTCAGGCTTTTATAATCCATGAGATGGTCTTCAAAAATAATGGCTGTATGATCAGGGAATTTCTTTGCTGATTGGTCCAGTAGTGTATAGACGGAAATTTCCGGTAGAAGTAATGACGACATTCCTTCTGCATACCATTGCTCCCATGGTTGTTTTACTGTTTTTCGCACCTTTAACCCCTCCATTTTTCTCAAATCCGATTCTTCTACATATGGTTTACACATATAACAATGCAAGTTTCATGCCAAATCACACACTGGGGAAACAGCTAATTTTTTTGAGTGATTAAATTCATTTTTGAATCTTACTCGTTATAAAGCCTTTGTTTTAAAGGATTCATCCATAACCTGATAATTCATTTTTGAATTTTTCTCATTTACCAGAAAATCAAAAAACCCAACCTTCTACAATAAGGATGGGTTTACTAGCATATTAAGAGAAAATGCAGGTATAATCGGTGGCTAAGTTTTGTGTTTTAATGAGTTAAGCTTAGTGAAGAGTTTTTCAAATCACTATTAAGCCAATTCCAATAAAATGGCCATCCCTTGTCCACCGCCAATACATAGGGTTGCCATTCCGTATTTCTCTTGGCGCCGTTGCATCTCGTGAATTAATTTGGTCATGATAATCGCCCCCGTTGCCCCTAGTGGATGGCCTAATGCAATGGCTCCACCGTTGACATTGACATTAGCAGGATCTAGCTTGGCTTCCCGTATAACAGCCAATGATTGTGATGCAAATGCCTCATTCAACTCGAACAGTCCGATATCTTCAACTGCCAGTCCAGTCTTTTTCAATAGGTTCTCGATCGCGGGAACGGGACCGATTCCCATATAACGTGGATCGACACCAGCTGTAGACCAGTTTACAATCTTGGCAATCGGTTTGATATCAAGATTAAAAGCCTTTTCGCGGGTCATCAAAACTAAAGCACTGGCACCATCATTACGGCCACAGGCATTACCAGCCGTGACTGTTCCATCACTTTTGAAGACGGGCTTCAAATGGGACAGTTTTTCTATCGATGTTTCTCTTGGGTGCTCGTCCACTTGAAATACTGTTGTGCTTTTCCTAGTCTTTATTTCAACCGGAACGATTTGAGATTCGAAGGAACCAGACTCAATCGCCTTTCTTGCCCTTCTTTGGCTTTCTACAGCAAAGGCGTCCTGGTCTTCCCGGGAAATTTGGTAGGTTTCCGCTACGTTTTCTGCTGTTATCCCCATCCCCAAATCTTTTCCATACACTTCGGTTGGCTGCTGTCCATTTTCAAGATTAGAATCAACTAGATGAGGGTTTCCTTCTCCAAATCGGGAATTTCTGAGGTAAATGGGGGCTCTACTCATATTTTCCGCTCCACCTGCCACGACAATATCATCCGGATTAAAAGCTAGATGCTGAACACCGGAAATCACTGCCTGTATGCCTGAAGCACATAGGCGGTTTACTGTATAAGCCGAAGCTTCAGGAGGGATACCCGCTCTTAACGCGGCAACACGTGCTAGATTTGAAGATTCGGTCGACTGGCGCACTTCACCAAAAATCACTTCATTTATCTGCTCGGGTGCCAGACCTGCTCTCTCGATTGCATCCTTAATGACCGTTGCCGCTAGATGACCCGCTTGTACATCTTTTAGTTGTCCTCCCATTTTACCTATAGCCGTACGGTTCGCACTTACAATGACAAATTCATGTTCCATTCCAGTTCCTCCTCTTAAAGAAAAAAAGGAAAGCAGATCAATCTGCTCTCCTCGATTTTTCTGTTTATACTGTTATCTTCTTCATGAACGAGTCTAAATCCTCTTTAGTTTCGTGCATTAATTTTGCTTGTATCGATTAATGGTTTTGCCAGCACCAAAATTTTATCGGTATTCACTTCGTATGGCTCGTATGGCGCAAAGATAATAATCATTGCACTGAAAGAAAATCACCGTTGTGTTTGTATCTAATCCACATATATTTTAGTTAAGTTAGAAAGTTTTCCTAATTATCACCATTTTCGATACTTCCAACATATAATACAAACAAAGGCAAAACCGGGGGTATCCACATGCAAGATAAACTACATGATGTACAGATGAATGAGGTAAAGGTTTTTGATGAATGGGTGAAAAAGTTTTTTCTTAATCCGGAGACAAGTAAATTGGACCATCAATTATTTACAATTGACATTTACGAAAGTGATGACGAGTATATGGTGGAAGCAATATTGGAAAACCATGAAGCAAAGGATATTAAAGTGCGTTTAAAAGATAACGAAATTTTGATTACCGTTGAAAAGCCTCACAAACCTTTTCAAAAGCTATTTCATAAAGATAAAGCGATTACATCACCTACACAACGAAAAATTTCTTTCCCTTTTTCCATCTGTTCACGAAGGATCACTGCCGAGTTTACCCACCCATCATTAGTGATTCGTATTCATAAGTATTCCCCCGGTAAAGACCAAGATAGTATTCAGATCGAATAGCTTTAAATAAAAAAGAATGGCTCCTGAAGCTACTTGCTTCCAGAGCCATTCTTTTTTATTAGCCAGCAAAATTAAATGTTGTGGTGCTTCCATTTTGAGTGGATGTGACTTGAAGCTGTGCATCGATTCGTTCTTTCAATTCAGGAACATGGGAAATGATGCCGACTAACCGTCCACTACTCTGGATATCCATTAATGCTTCAATGGCATGATCCAGTGATTCAGGATCGAGAGTACCGAAACCTTCATCTATGAACATCGTTTCCAGGGAAATTCCTCCTGCATTCTGCTGGACAATATCTGCAAGCCCAAGAGCAAGGGCAAGCGAGGCTTTAAAACTCTCTCCGCCAGAAAGCGTTTTGACATGCCTTTCCTGTCCGGTATATTGGTCATATACTGACAGCTCCAACCCACTTTGAATATTCCTGCGAGTTGGGTCAAGCTTTCGCAATAGCTGATAACGACCGCTCGTCATCTTTAACAGTCTCAGATTAGCTTCTTTAAGAATATCATCTAAAAAGGCAGCCAATACATACCGTTCAAACGTAATTCGGAATGAATTTTGGCCTTTTGAAATCTCTGAAAGATGCCCAACGATGCTATATTTTTCATCCAGGCTTTTCTGCTCTTCTCTAATATATGCCAATTTCTGCTCGATTTCCTGGTTATTCTTTTGTTCAGCCTGTAGTTCATTCTGTGTGTGACGCAACTTTTCCAATTCACCGTCAATGAATTCAAATGTTTTCCTTAACCCCTCCAAGTCCGGTTTTGGTACATCTTTTAACTTCATTTCCAGATCATGAAACAAGCTTATGACACTTTGCCAATTTTGTTCGTATAACTGTACTTGTTTTTCCATAGATTGAAGCACATCTTCAGTCCTTTTGGCTGCTGTATATTCCTTATAAGTAGCAAATCCTTGGTTGGACATTTCCACAACCAGCTTTTCACGCTCTTGATTTAATTCAAGCGTCAATGCATCTATATTCCCTGCGAGCGATTCCTTTTTCGCATGGATGCCCGATTCTTTTTCTTTAACCAATTGAAGGGCTTTTTGTGCCTCTTCCAATGATTTTTGTAACTGCTTCTGCCTTCTGACTGCCGCATCAAATGCCCTTGCATATTCTACTTCAGTACGAATTCCTTCTGGAAGGGAATTCGTTAGGCCTGTAAGCTTTGTTGAGTTCTCAATATACCTGGTCTTTGTAACATCTTCCATTTTCTCTAAAGATGCCAAGTTCTCTTTCAATTGAGTACCCTTCTCTTTTAAGGCAATCAATCGTTTCTCCAATTCGCTTCCTGCATCCTTCTTATCCATCATTGACTGTAAATGCTTTTGTAACTCTCTCCCCTTTTCCTCATACGACTTCAAGTATTCGTCGATAAGCTCGGAAGCGAACTCCGGAACGTCATTTTGTAAATCTGTGAATCTTTCATTCTTGGTGTCTGTAAGTGCCTGGAATTTCGATTCTGCCTGGTAAAATTCACTTTCAGCCTGACTTTTTTGTTTATCGGCCATTTTCACTCTATTTTCCTGCTGTTTCAATTCTTCATCCGATGGCATATTCGCATGCAAGTGTGCAGGCTCAGGGTGATCAATCGAACCACAGACGGGACAGTTTTCACCATCATGAAGCATGGATGCTAGCATACCAGCCTGTCCTGCACGCCAATTTTGATTGATTACCTCTAGTTTTTCTTTTTCCTGGAGATGATGATCGAGCATCTTTTGAAATGTAGACTTTTTATTTTCCAAGACATCCATCATGCTTTTACATTCTGAATAAACAGCTTGTAGCTTTCTAAGTTTTGAAAGAAGCTGTTGGTTTTTTTCAAACTCCCTTTCTTTCTCTCCATAAAGGATGGCCACTTTTTCGGCTTCCGCCTTTTCAAGGCTGATTTTCTCCAAGTCCGTTTCGATTCTAGCAAGCTCTGAAATATTATGTTCACGGAGTTGCTTACTTTTCTTCCACTCTGTTTCATCTAAAGTAACCTGTTCTCTAAGACTTGAATAAGTCAAAACGGCTTCTTTCACCTGTTCAAGCTGATGTACATTCCGTAACGCCTGTTCTCGTTTCTCTTCCTTTGCCAGCTCTTGCTCATAAACTTCCTGTTTCTTCAGGCGCTCCTCCAACAATAGTTCGGCCTGCTTCGTTAAATTTTGAAGTTCAGACGTCACCTCTTTTACCTGTTTACCGATTCGCAAGTAATATTGCTCTTGTTTTTCTAGCGAGGCCGCTTTATGAGCCATTTTCATTTGTTCTTTTAACTCCATAATTTCCGGGCGCCTGTTTTCTAAGTCTGCTTTTTCATTTTGTAATCTGTCTTTCTCAGCAAATCTATTCAATAAATCGGCCGCTTTGGATAGCTCTTGGTTGACCTGATCACGGGCATTCTGCTTTTCCTTTAGAAGCTCACCTAAATGTTGATGCTTTTCTGTAGCCGTTGATATCACCGAATGAAGCAAAGGAAGAATTTGTTGTTCATTTGGTTCAGCTGCTTCCAATAAAGATTGAAGCTCCACATGATCACCCGGTTTGATGCCCTTCATTAATTCAATGCGACGCTGTGCGCTTTTTTCACTTTGTTTCTTAAGAAGTGATGCTTCCTCTTTTAATCTTTCTTCTATTCTCTTATATAATTCGGTATGGAATAACTTTTGCAAAATCTGTTCCTTATCTTTACTATCAGATGTTAATAGTTTACGGAATTCATTTTGCGGAATCATCAGGATTTGCCTAAACTGGTTCGCATCCAACCCAATGAGTACTTTGATTTTCTCTTCAACCTCGCGAACATTGGCTCCCAGTAACTTTCTCCCCTCGCCTTGTACCAATTCATATAGTTCTGCTTTCGCACTAACGGTTGTGGTACCCTCTCCTGATTTCTTCTTTCGTTCCTGCTGTGGAGATCGGGTAACCAAATATGTTTTTCCACGGAGAGTGAATTGCAATGAAACCTCCGTCAAGACGTCATCCTCGGCAAATTGACTTCGTAAATCTTGTCCACTACGGTCTTCACCGCTCGCTTTCCCATATATAGCAAAGCTAATCCCATCAAAAATGGTCGTTTTCCCGGCACCGGTCTTTCCCGAAATGACAAACATGGTCCGTTCTCCCAGTGTATTAAAATCAATGATTTCCTTACCCGCATATGGACCGAATGCTTGCATCGTCAAAATATGAGGTCTCATTTCAAAGCCTCCTCTTTCTTGACAGCTTCAATGACAGAAACCATCAGTTCCTTCTTTTGAGAATCGAACTCTCTATCTGTCATCTCCTGATAAAACGTCTCAAACAAGTCTATTTCAGACTTCCTTTCATCTTTTACGGAGGAATATGATTTTTTTCGTCTCAAATCGGTCAGATCCCATTTCCGTTCCAGGTGAAGCACATTCGGGTAAACTTGACGCAATCGGTTAATGGGATCGATGAGCGATCCCTCGTCATTCAAGGTAATCTTCAAATAATCGTCTACTTTTTGGTTTTGATAAAAAGTAACGTCAAGTAATTCTTCCATCGTGCCTGAAATCTCCCTCATATCATACTTAGGGGTCAAGGACCGATAGCGAATCTCAAAGTTACCATCTTCTCTCATTTCAACGATGGATAGCGACTTATTTTGTTTAGCTTCAGAAAATGAATACTTTAAAAGCGATCCGGAGTAATAAACCTTTGGATGTCGAATTGCATCCGGGCTATGTAAATGCCCAAGTGCCGTATAATCGAACGCATCAAATAAATCGGCTGTCACACAACCAGATCCACCTACTGACAGAACCCGTTCTGAATCGCTCGTTTTACCACCCAATACAAATGCGTGTCCCACCAAAATATTCGGCTCATTTGGATTAAGCGTTTCCTCTATACCCCCTGTTATCCTTCTCATCGCCTCTTGATGGGAATGGATGCTTTCATCTTCGAAAACGTGACGAACCGTCCCTGGTTCTGCATAAGGAACACAGTAAAAATTAACACCTTTGATATGGACTGGTTCACATGTTTTTGTCAGTTTCCCGTGAATGTATAACTGGCTATGGCGGTACCATGATGAGCCAAATGATAACCTTTCAGCCGAATCGTGGTTCCCCGATATGGCCACAATGGGTATTTTCATTTTCACATTGATTGTATAAAGAATCTCATCAAGTAGCTCAACAGCCTCAGTCGGTGGGACGGAACGGTCATAAAGATCACCGGCAATGACCACCGCATCGGGTTTTTCCTCTTCGATTATCTCAATAAATTGTAGCAGGGCATGACGTTGGTCATCCGTCATATGGACCCCGTGAACAATTTTCCCTAAATGCCAATCGGCCGTATGGATAAATTTCATCGTTTCACTCCGTCCTCGTTTTTCTTACTACTATTATATCAAATATTAAAAAGAAAGCCTTGATAGAGTACAAACGTTCTAATTATTACCACAATCCATAATAAAAAAGGCACACTCTAAAGAGTATGCCCACCCTGCCTTCAGCTAAATAAATGCTGATAGGGATCCATATTCACTTGTCGCTCCGTCAATTTTTTTTGTAAAAACTTATGATCTCGTTTAGGTGTGGCAATGATATACCCACGAATCACCAAATCTTCTGTTATATCCGGTGCCTTTTCTTTCAAAGCCAATTCACCGATCTTACCAGCGATTTTATGACGGGCCACATCACGAAAAAGTTCCGGTACAGGGCTTACTAAATCTTCAAGCAAATCCTTTTGCTGTTGTGACCATAAGTGGTTCGTTTGTTCCAAGTAATACTCTTCCCAATCCATATCTGATTTCCCGTCTTCTTTCGGGAATCTCTTTAAGAACTTCCGAAACATGAAAAAGCCACCAATGCTCATCAACGTTACTAAAAGGACTACCCAAAAAAGGATAAACCATAAAAACCAGCCTCCTAGCAAAGAACCACCTCATATGTATAAATTAATTTATCGTTACCATTATTATAGACAGTAACCCATTTCTTTACAAGGCTGGTAATGGAATCAATCTTGAGAATCTACTTCGATTAACGTAAGGGAAAAGTCTCCCACAGCATTTTCTTCATATAAATTCGTAAGCGATGTTGAATAGTTGAAGATTTCTGCCCGGTATTCTTCTCTTGTCTCAGGAATCTTTAAATCAAAAACCATTTGATAGAGCAGCGTTGTGATATCATGATACTCCTCGCTCGTTACTTTAAAATCAAAACTAATCTTTCTAAGTTCTCCGCTTTCAGGGTTCTTTATAGATTCGGCATGAAAATTTGTGACCTGCAGCGAAACATCATTCAATACAACTTCATCAACCATTTCATTAACAACTCCTTAGTATATTAGATTAAAGTTATGTTACCACTCCGACTGCTTAACGCCAACGATTTAGCTTCAAAATAGAAAAAAACGTGCTAGGGAATCCCCGGCACATTTTTTCTATTAATTCCCTTTTTTAACGATTATACGCCATTGAGCGTCATCGACTTGTTCAAATTCCGTAATTTCATGACCTTCCGTTGCAGCCCAGCGAGGGATACTTTCCGTTGCTTGGGTGCAATCGAAATTGATGATCAATTCTTCCCCTTTTGTCATACCTGCAATTGCTTCTTTAGCCTCTACTAATGGAAACGGACAAACCATTCCTGATGTCTCTAATACCTTTGCCATTTTACTCCACTCCTCTAATTAATGTGATAAAACTCAGGCAGCCTTTGATGCACTTGAACTCTTTTGCTTACGGATGATAGTGAAATAAGCCGCTACCCATGTTCCTAATAAGAAAAAGACAATCGCGACCCAGCCTTGCCACGCAAATAATGCTGAGTTAACCAGTCCATTACCTATGGTACACCCGCCGGCGATACTCGCGCCAAATCCCATAATCACTCCACCAAAAGCATTATTACGCAATGTTTTCATATCAGGCAGTCTCCAACGGAATTCCCCGCTGCCTTTGGCTGCAATGAAAGCACCCAAGAAAATGCCCAATACTAAAAATGTACCCCAATCGATGAGCGCGTCATCTCCTGTGATAAGGAACGTTAAAATATTCGCAGAAGGTGTAGTAATCCCTAAACCGAACATTCGCCCGGTCATCGCACTTAAAGGCCAAGCCACGATGGCAATAAGTCCTACCAATAATGCAGTGACAAAGGGATGCCAGCGTTTTTCAAATAAAATATGAGCCAATCCCGTTTTTTTCGGTTTCATCTTGAACATAGGAAGTTTAGGCTTTTTAAATTCCCTGATGACCAAGATACCAACTATGATTATCAAAACAATGACCAATAACCAAGGTGACACATTCAACGTTTCATGAATATACGTATCACTCGTACGATAAGAAACCAGATGATCCCCTGTAGCTTTCCACACGCCGTACTTCGTCATTGCAGCTCCAAGCATATAACCGAAGAGTGCGACCCAACTACCGATCATACCCTCTCCTGCCCGGTACCATGTTCCTGTCGCACAGCCTCCTGCAAGAACCATCCCGATACCGAATATAAAGCCTCCGAGGATGGTTCCTAACCAAGGAAAACCATCATTACCAAATTGAATGATTCCTGTATCCCGTAGTGCATACACACCAACGCTTTGTATCGCAATGACAATGAACGTAGCTAAAAACATTCGCCCGTCTTTCGCTATAAGCAAATCACGATATGCACCAACAACACAGAAACGGCCTCTTTGAAGCACAAATCCTAGTAGTAAACCACAAATAATCCCTAACACAATCATTTGTAACATAAACCGTTTCCCCCTTAAGTAAACAACAATAATATTAATATAATATAATTCGCATGAAATTACTATGATTTTTAATGAATTTCTCCTCTAACCTAATTTTGAATAGAACAACTAAGTGTTTTTACCAAACAAAAAAACCACATGTGTCAACATGCGGTTTTCACTGGGTAAAAGTCAAATCATCTTACCTTCACTAAAAGAAGCTGCTTTGACTTTTTTATATTGGTAAAGCATCACAACTCGCCAAGGAACAATCATACCGAAAGCAAGAAGGAAAAACATCCCACCAAGCACTCCAATTTCAATCGTGCTTCCCAAAATCAATTTAGCTACCAAACGAATTACCATAATACCGATTAAAATAAAAATAAATGCTTTGGAACGCTGGATATATATTTGTTCATCACGCACTTCGAATTTCGAAGTCTTGATTAATAAGATAGAAAATAACATACCAGCTATAAGAGCTTCTAAAAGTTCAGAACGTGTTACTTGAAACATCGGAAAAAGAAACATCAAAGCTCCTGTACTCATGAAAAGAGGCGGTAGTATAATCTTTTTCGCATTCACCGGTCTTTCCGTTTCCTTCATACGCAACTTAAAAACAACTAAAGCCATCAAAATAGCCATTCCTGTTGTTATATATATCATTTAACTCATCCTTTTTAGCTAATAGTAAGTAGGTACACACTAAGAAAACTATATAATAATTATAACCTTAAACAAAGTATATAGTACCTAAATCAGATTAACAAGGCGAGTATTTAATCCAATACCCTATTAACGGCATCCAAGACTCGATTCTCATCAAAAGGCTTTACAATAAAGTCCTTTGCTCCAGCCTCAATGGCTTCCACAACCATTTTTTGCTGCCCCATAGCTGAGCACATAATAACCATTGCAGAGGAAAACTCCTTTTTTATTTCCTTAACTGCATCAAGCCCGCTCATTATCGGCATTGTTATATCCATTATGACTAAATCGGGATTCAGTCTTCGATATAGATCAATCGCCTCTTTTCCATTTTCACCTTCACCAACCACTTCATGGCCTGCTTTAGTCAATATATTTGAAAGTGTCATTCTCATAAATTTAGCATCATCAACTACTAATAATTGGGCCATAGCCGCTCCTCCTCATTTCAAACAACAAGCAGAACAAATAAAAGATTCAAAGTTATATATTCCTAGAATATCTAACTTAAGTCCTAAAATCAACGAATTTTATAACTAAAGGAATAAAAAAAGAGACCAAAGACTCAATGAAAAGCCTATACAATTCAAAAAATATATTTTTTTACATGAAAATGCACTAAAATCCAATAAACCCACCGAATAGTGTAGTTAAAACGGCAATGATTTTAGTCATCCAATCAAAAAATAAGATAATCCCCATAACAATCATTAAATAACCGCCAATTTTCATAATGTACTGACTGTAGGTTTTTATCCATTTTAATTTCCCTACAAAAAAGGATAAAACAAAGAATGGGATGGCAAATCCTAATACATAAGCAATCATATAGTTCATAGCGGCACTAGGATTTGTTACCCCTAGCGTCATGACAGTACCTAAAAGGGGACCCGCACATGGCGTCCACCCAGCTGCAAAAGCAAGACCAATAAGAATCGATCCCAAGTAACCACCAGGCCTGTTCTTAAATTCAAACCGGCTATCCTTCATTAAGGACTTCGGTTGGAAGATTCCCACTATGAATAACCCAAAAAGGACTATTAAGATGGCACCAATTTGACGAATTAACTCTTTATAATCCGAAAAGAAAGAACCTAAATATGTAGTACCGAATCCTAGCGCTATAAATACCAACGAGAAACCTAGCAAAAAGAACAACGTATGCAACATGCTTCTTTTTTGCAGCATAGTATTATCCGACTTGATTTCTCCCACGCTCATACCTGTGATGTATGATAAAAAAGCAGGATATAACGGCAAGCAGCATGGAGAAATAAAGCTCAAAAATCCAGCTCCAAATGCTAAGAAAATATTAATTTCATCCAAGACTTCCACTCCTATGTAAGACAACCTATAAACATTGTATCAAATTAGATAAAAAAATACATTTTTGGAATTGATAATTTTTCGTGACACCTGAAAAAGCTAATTAAAATGATCTTTACCCATAAGTGAAAAACTTATTTGATAACAATTCATCAAGGCTTTATAATTGTTATATTCATACATATTTTACAACAAATCTAAAAAAACGCCAATGCATTCGGATTAGAAAGGAATAGCTATGTTAAAAAGTAATGAATGTCTTGAACAAATCGAATTAAAACGAAGTGAACTTATTACTATAGTGGAGCGAAATGGGTTAAGTTCACATCTTGCCATCCAACTTAGTCAACAGCTTGACCAATTACTCAACATCTATCATGAAAAACATTATAAAACAGGTACTTGACTAAAGTGATACTGGTTTCAGTATATGACGTATATTCATCTTCATTCCTCAATGACGTGCACTTATTGCTTACCTCTCTTCTTCTCATTCCTAATCATTAATAAATAAAGACAAACTCCGCATAATAACATGTATAACCGTATTTCCTGGAGGAAACTATTGTGAAAACTTTATTTATTGCCCTATCCCTCATTATTTTGTTTCCTGCCTCGTATAACGAGTCCCAGGCAGCAACAGACAGCAGAGCCGTTTACGAAAAAACAGGAAATGTTATTTGGGAAGTGAATACTCAAGAAAAAATTGTTGCCATTACATTTGATGATGGGCCCCATCCAGACTATACTCCTCAGATCCTGGATCTTTTAGCAAAATATAACGCAAAAGCTACTTTCTTCGTAGCGGGTAATAAAGTGAAGAGCAACCCCGATGTTTTAAAAAGAGAGATTAAGGAAGGTCATGAAATTGCCAACCATACTTATACTCATCCATATGATAGGAATATAACTGCTCATAGACTATCATCGGAATTAGATGATACGGATAAGATTATATGGGACCTTGCACAATATAAACCCTCTCTTTATCGTCCTGTAGGTGGTTTCCATAATGACACAATCATCAATACTGCGGTTAATAAAGGATTTAAAGTGGTACTCTGGTCTTGGCATCAGGACCCAAAAGACTGGGCTAGGCCTCCAGCCAATAAAATATCAAACCACATCATTAAATCCTTGCGACCCGGAGATATCATTTTACTTCATGATTGGAGTGACCGCCCCCAAACAGTTCGTGCTTTAGAAACAACACTAGCTTATCTTTATAAAAATGGGTATGAATGTGTAACCGTATCCGAATTATTGTATCGTTCAAACCTTACCTTACCTGAATTTTTCAGGGTTTTCCCATTGAAATAGGAAATATAATACGTTTTATTTATTCGGTCAACACTAGTAATAGGCCACTCTAATCCAATCGATATGTCACCCCAGTATCAGTCAGGATGTTTCAATCACTTTAAGCCCTTATATAGTGGAGGAACATCTCTTTTAAAAACTGTTGTTGATCAATGGGGGTAATTCCCGAAGATGGTATAGCTACCTTTTCATGTAAAGTGATTCTCGTTGAAAATATGCTAAAACAATTTGTTATTGTTTGAAGAGCTAGCTCCATATTTATATCCGAACGGAGAGAGTCATCTTCAACCCCTTGCTTTATGATTTTGAAAATTTCACGTGATAACTCTTTTTGTATGTCGATATAGGATTCAATATTTTCTAGAGGCTCGTTTTTATATGAGGAATAGCTTTCAAAAGCCTCACGAAATAAGGTGACTTTTCTAGCTGGTCCATTCGCGATCTCTAAAAAATATTCGAATAACTCTTCAAATTTTTCGTATGCGTTCTTTTCTGAATCAGCAATCTTTTTTAGGTCGTCTTGGAAATCACTTAAAATGAATACAGCAACCTCAACGATTAAATTTTCTTTTTTAGGAAAGTAACGAAATAAGGTGGCTATACCGACATTTGCCTTTGTAGCGACATCTTGCATCTGTACATCATATAATCCTTTTTCTGAAAATAATTCCTCCGCTGCAAGGATTATTTGTTCTGTCCGATGCTTTTTATTTTTTTCTCTAGTATTTGAACTCACGATTCATCGGTCCTTTCTCCTATTGCTTGATATATTCTGTTAAATAGTATAAAATAAAAATGCATAAAATGATAGTTCAACTATCAAAAAAAATAATAATGAGGTGTTATTTATGGAAAGGTTATTAAATAAAGTAGCGATTATCACTGGCGCAGCAGCCGGTATGGGTGCGACTCATGCGCGTAAATTTGTTGAAGAAGGCGCAAAAGTTGTTTTAACCGACTTAAATGAAGAAGCCGGAGCAGCCCTAGCGAAAGAACTAGGCGAAAACGCCATATTTATTAAACAAGACGTTTCTAGCGAAGCCGATTGGCAGACTGTCGTTACCGAGACTGAAAACACATTTGGCCCAGTAAACATTTTAGTAAACAATGCAGGAATAAGCCTTAATAACTCCATTGAAGATACAACCTTAGATCAGTACCTTAAAATCGTAAAAATTAACCAAGTATCCGTATTTTTAGGAATGAAAACCGTTGTTTCATCCATGAAGAAAACTGAAAACGGATCAATCGTCAATATTTCTTCAATGAACGGGCTAGTGGCTGGTGCAATTGGTTATACGGATACAAAATTTGCCGTTCGCGGAATGACAAAAGCAGCCGCAATTGATTTTTCACGTTATGGAATCCGCGTGAATTCAGTACACCCAGGTGTGATTGAAACACCAATGGTAACCCAAGGCGATGCTGTTGAAGTCATCAAAGAATTTGCCAAACATATTCCTCTTAAACGCGTGGCACAGCCAGAAGAAGTCTCCAATCTCGTTCTTTTCCTAGCTTCCGAAGAATCAAGCTATTCTACAGGAGCTGAATTCGTAATTGACGGCGGATTAACTGCACAATAATATAAAATGACACATACAACACAGGTTGCCCCCTTTTATCTTGGGGCAACCTATTTTTCATTTAATGGCCATTTGAATGGGATCCCTTCTATCTCCTCTTTCCTTTCTGTATACTTAAATATCAATTTTTTCCGTCCTGGCCCTTATAACTGATTCTTCTTCACGCAAAAAACCCCCTTCTCTGGTAGAATTCGTCAGAGAAAGAGGTTTCGGATCGTGATGAAAGATAAAGCAAACAAAAATTTATGATGAAAGATTACTCTGTAATGCATTTTATGATTTGCTCATCCTATAATAGCCATAATCAATCGATTAAAAATTAGTGCATAGCGATTTTCATGCTATTTATTTGGTTTGTTGTTTATTCATAGCACTCATCATTTGATTAATTTTCTTTTGGGACGGTTTCATACCCATTTGCATCATCATCATGATAAATCTACTTATATCAACGTTTTACTATTCTATATTCGCACCTATTCTATTAAAGAAAAATATACCATGAATAGATTTTAAAGTCTATTTAAATGCATTTTATAGTAAAAATCAGGTTAATCAATCCTCACTTTTTTATCTCTAGATTTTAAAAAGTCTGAAATCATAATTCAGTATTTTCAGACTTTTAATATGTAATCATAAACTTTATCATTTGTTGGAATGTCGATGACTTTTACTGAAGGATGCGGATAATTGACAAAGGCTTCTTCACCGACGCTCAAAAACTGAGATATCACGTCATTTACAGCCCGTCACCGTGATTCTTCCATATATGATTAAACAACTTTCTATGTGTTCTGAGCATGCTCCGCTTCCTTCTAAGTATTGAAACCCCTTTTCTTTTTCATGTCCGTTTTCCCAAAATCTGGAAAACAAGCAAAAACGAGAAATCCAAGAACGTCTTGAAACCCACCAAGTCTTCGAAGCCACTGCTCAGATTTGAGAACATACACCAGAGGCCGAATTACGAATGAAGCTTGGCAGTACGTCCGTAAAAGGACTGTTAGCCGATTTTGGGGATAGCATTCATTGGGCAAGATTAATGGAAAGTAAGTATTAATGATCGAAGTCGATTCCATTCAGTTCGATAAAGACGTTTCGCCGATTGAGTTCCATAGACCTGATGATTTGATGGAGATTGTGGAACTGATTAGTAGGAAGGTTTAGGTGTTAAGGAGTTTTCGAGGAGTTTTTGTGATCATAAAAACAGTGCTATTTAACCGTCCGTGATCGTTTGTGTGATTAAATATTAGTTCTAAAACATGTTAATAAGGATTTCCTTTATCCTTTATAAATTCTCAATTCAAAAAGACAGAGAGAATAACAAATTACTCTGTCTTTGTTTTTAAATAATATATTCTAATCAGGATACTTATATACAACCTTTTATTGCATAGATTTTTATCAACTTACCTGCATTTTTCACTTTCTTAACTGCTCTTTATCTAAAATCAAAGAATACCCCCTCTTATACGTGGGCTTTTTTGAATAAGGGACATTCTTATGTGCTTCTTTCGGTAACTGTACGTTTTTAGGTAAAAAAGGGGTAAATCCATATCGATTATTTCTACTTTCCTTCAACTCTATCAAATCCATTAACTCTATTGTTGGAATTAACATAGCTATATCAGATATATTCCCAATCTTCAAATGAATAGGATTATCTGTATAAATTTGAGGTTTAATAAGGAATCTGTATTCCCATTGATAGCTGTATTCTATGGGCTTATTAAACGCAAAGTACTCTCCATTAACCGCTTTAACGTCAACATAATCAACTAATCCACGCTGAAATCCTTTTAAATTATCATCTTTTTTAATCGCTGACTCTATTCGTTCAATAAACGATTGAACATCTCGAATTATTACGCTATATGGGCCAAACTGTCTTAGCAAATCTAACTTAAGATAATCCTGGTAATTGAAAAAATCAAAGCCCAATTTCGAAGTCATAGCCGTCATGCAATAAATGTTTGCTTTTCTTTCCCTATGCTCGGTAATTTCCAATAACCCAGACTCTTCATCAATTACCAAAGTTTCATTTGTTTCCGTATTAGTTATATTAACAGTTACACCCGAGTTATAAACTTTAGTTGCCCCTTCATATTTATCACGTCTTAAACTTTCTGCCGTATCATCTATATTTCTAAATTGCTGGATAGGGCGTGTATAAAGCTCCCCATTATACAAAAGACGTTCCAAGTTTTTCTTACTTCCAAATTTCATTAAAGCAAAGACTCTGTTCTCTTCTCGTTTAATTTTAGCCAATAAATTTCTTCCCTCCTATCTCAATTGTTTAAATATTTAATCAAGATTATATATCATACCTACAAAAAAATACTTGACTTTTACTATCTTATCTCCAATTACACTTTCGTCTGGACACATATTTAATCCTTTATTTGCAATAAGAATTCCTTATTAGCATTTACAATATTGAACCTGCTAAAACATGATATATATGCTACATTTGAATGAGAATGTTTTTTTCTAAAGGGGTGGTTTGATGGACAATGGCAATGAAGTTTGTCCGTATTGTAATGCTAATTTGCAAGGAGAAACTATTCCAAAAGAATCACAAAAAGCATTCGGATCTACTCACTTCCCTCGAAAGATTGGTATCAGTGGTATTGACGCTGATAGGATTATTAAATGGAAATGTCCAGATTGTAACAAAGAGTACAAGAGAAAATTCAGGTAGATGAATCACCAATCGGATAGAAAAAAGCCGTTGTGTGTGTTTATACCTACTATATACTAAGCCTGCCGACACGAGGATAAATAATGTGGGAATTAGCCCTCTCACCTTTTCTTTTGGTAGATTGATAACAAAGTTAATCTGAATATTATAAGATAGTTTATATTTCAAGTTCCACGATAACATAGTCTGATATTTTACTAATACGTTCTTAAGGAAAATACGATTCTAATATCTTTTCATGTAAAATGAGTGATACAAAATGTAATCAATCCGAAACCCATTTCCTTTGGCTTCCCCATGAATATCCCCTAAAGTAACCGTGAGTGTATCTATTCATATCCATATTCCCTTAACTGTTTCTGAAATTCCACACCTTTTTCTCCGCTCCAGTATTCAGAAAGTAGTACTATATCAGCCGAGTGCTTGTTTATTTGTTGAAGAATACTATTAATACATTACAATGATCAACCTTTATTTATATTCCATGTTTAAAGTCAAATTCCTTCTTTAAGCTATTATTTCTTTACCGTTCTATATAAGGTTGCTCTGCTTATCTTCATTACTTCTTCTATCCCCTTTACAGTCATCTTATTGGTGTCCCTGTTTCAAAACAACTCAATATACACTCCTTGCCATTGCTTCTGCTATGCCCTCCATTTGTCTCTCTTTAAATCATATCAGCCTCAAATTCTGCAATACCAGACAGGATTGTTATAATTAATTTCCCTATCGCTGTACCTGTATCTATCCTGTCACCAACCATATTCAAAACAATGAGTGAAACGCCTATATTGTTCAGATACTCAATGGTCGATAGTGCATCCCCTTGCAATTCTATCCAACTTAGTTACAACAATACAGTCACCGTCTTGCACTGTATCAAGGAGAAGATTGAATTGACCTCTATCTTCTTTCTTCCTGCCAGAAACTTTTGGCGGCTTACCTATTTAAGTCAAGATTAGGATTTGATAATTTATTTGCACATGTACCTAATTCAATCAAACAAGAAGCGAACTCTTCAAAATTCACCTCTGCATTTGGAGATTCCAATCCAAAATTTGTTATCCACATAGGAATAGTATATCCCTCTGGTATTTTACTGTTTTCAATTCTTTCATTTAAATGTTTTATATGATTATAGATATTATTTATTCGTTGGAGTAAAGAACCATCTTCCTTTTCAAAAAGCTTTTCAATATTACTCATTGTCTTCAATAGCATTAAAGCCTGATAAGTTTGTGTTATTGAATTTTCAAAATGGAAAACTGATAAAAAATACTTTGAAATGGATTCACGCTTCACAGACAAATACGATTCCAACATATTTCTCCCACTTTCATATTCATTAATCGCATTTGAGACCCTTCGTAGAATGTTAATAACATACTTTTGGTTTTCATCAGAGACTTTGATTCTAAGCATAGAAGTTAGTATAAAGTTTGGTATCCAATACTGATGCTGTTGAACTTGACTTATAACTTCAGGTGCAGATTTTTGTGTCAATTGTGCTAACTTTGGTGCTACGAAGTTATTTAAAGCATATTCAGTAATCCTATTCTCCATATTTACCCTCTTCTTTCTATGATTCAAAACCCCATCATTTTTACAGATGAGGTTTTTGATGTTCATAACAATAGATATTACCTCTAAACCGCTCCTTATTTGAAACACAAAAAGCTTCAACTTTTCGTGATACTGCTTTTCCACAGGTTATGGAAGCTTTAAATTTGGTTTTCATTTCTAAATACCTCATACCTCATTACTGGTCTTTGTTTTTAACATCTCAACATGTCTTTTTCTTATATCTTGATCTATTACGTTTTGCTCCTCGAATACATTGTACATATGTAAAATATCATTATCAGAAAATATTGGTGATTGATGTTGTAATTTTAAGACACTGAGCTTCCTTATTATGAATTCAGACAAATCCGTGTCATAGCTATCAATTCATTAGACTGTATCATTCTTAATTCTGCATTACTTTGAATGTACTTTTTTTAGTAAAAGACATTATAGAAACAAATTCTCTATCGTCAACTGTTCTGAGAAGTGATTTAATGGCTTGCATATGACCAACATTTTGATTGAATGGATTCATCATAGAGAACTTTCCATTAACACTCCACTTAGCCCTGCTCTATCACCATATATATTTCCAGCGTAATTTTTAGTCTCGATAACAAATATCGCAAATGGAGTAAAGATAACATGGTCAATTTGAGAATAACCAGACTTTGCTTTAAAATAAGGGATTAATACATCACTAAGATATTTTACTTTTCTTAGCCAGTTGGTCGAGTTGAATGTGTATTTTATATTCACCAAGTTCTCCACTTCTAGAGGAGCGATCTTAGACTTGTTCTCTTTGAACTTATCACTGGATATAGCAAAATCTTCTCTAGGTTATTTTTTTCAGAAAATCTCATAAATACTCTTGATATCATTTTGTTGCTTCTCCTTCTCATAAGCCCAAGATGTCATATTCTAAATGTATTTTGTTTTATCCATTAAGTCATAGTCATAACGTTTGCGTTAAATCCCCAAATTAAAATTGTTTAGGAAATCTAAAGTACATAGTTTTCTATACTATATTTTATAGAAAACTATGTACTATTTAATCACCAGTGTTAGACTGCCTTTTTATTAGCTCTTTCAATTCTTCAATAGTCAATACTTCATCTTTTCTTCTATGTATCATTCGATGACAGTTAGAACAAACAGGAACTAGATCAGTCTCAGGATTTATAGCCACTTCTTCTTGAATCGTGCTAAGTGGTTTAATATGATGAACCTCGATGAAGTCTTTCCCCCGCTCGCCATACACTTTTTCAAAATTGAAGCCGCATCCTGCACAATTTAAACCTTGAATCTCAATTGTTTTCGCCCTGTTCTTTGGGTTTCGCTCATACCGCCTACCATAATAGTAGATTGTTGCACCATCATTATAATAATCATCTTCTTCAGAACGTTCAGAATCAATGTCATTAAATGATGTTTTTAAGATTGAGCTATTCAATGATTCTTGAAATTCTTCGAACAAATCTGCAAGATCTTCTCCATAATCCTTTTGCCAATCATTTTTATTTCTTCCTTGTTTATAATGAATCATCGTTACATCTTCAATTTTCACCATTGGATTTTGTTGATGTAAAAGTTTGATGCCCTCTTTCTTTGCTAGCGTTAATAATTGCTTCGTTACCCCACTCTGAATATCAACATGTTTTAGTACTTTATCATCTTCTAGTAAATAAACTAGGTACTTAGATAAGAAATTAGGAGATACAACATCAGGCTCTATTTTAACAGTTATAATATAATATTTCGTTTTATTACCAATAACATATTCCTTATTATGTAATCCTTGTTGAAACAACATATGATCAAATTCATTTAGATCCTTCATGGATTTACCTTCTATATTAAGACTCTCAAGACAATCTATAACCATCGCGAAATTGCTATGCTGTTTTTGTAGTACTCTAATGGCGTCATTCATCGAGTATCCCTTAAATATCCCTTTGTGCTTATCCTTAAGTCCAATATAATGTAAAATCCCCATCGTTTGATAACCGCGACTCTCAGTTGAGTTCAGGCCAATGATATTCTCGTCTATCCATCTATGTGTTTTTGAATTGAAAATATACTCATAAACAACTCTGCTTCTAACAGTTGGATCATATGCCTGAAATTCTCTAGAACGTTTCACAGGTTCTAAATCAGGAATCCTTAACATGTCGTTAGGGTATTCACTTTTTAGCACACTTTTATTTTTACTTTGCATTACTATTCCCCCTTCTTATAGTGAGTATTAGATATACAATAGTTTTCAATCTAGCATTCACCTTAAAAATCCACAGGTAAAAAAAGCTCCATTTACTGAAGGAGCTTCTGCTTTTTGTCGATTTCCACCTACTAATTTAGATTGTGTTTAACCTGTAGTTTACGAATTGCGGAAAGTACTTTATCTAAATCAGTTAATTCGTGAGGATTATTAGGAGTAGTTAAAATATGAGCTACTCTCCTATATTTTATATCAGTACCATAACGCATTAGAACATAAATAGCTCTTTCAAGATTATTATTTTCTTTCCAATCAACTTCCCCATAACATACTTTATAATACGCGTCTGAACTATGTTGTGGAGCGTGTATTTCAATATAATCAATTGGTGATTTATGTATGGTCATTTTCCTATAACCCTCCTTTTTATCTAATTCTATATTACTATTCCTGTATACAAAGTCTTCCACTGTCAGAATTATAACTGTACTATTCTGAGAGCATACAGTAAAAACTACCATCTTAATTTTGAAACTAAATTCACTCTCAAACACTTATGACCTAAATAAGACTTAAAAAAATAGTACACAGTTTAGAACTCTATATTTATAGAAAACTATGTACTTTAAATATGAATTATACTACTCACTTTCAGTGGAGTAAGTGATGAAATTCATTCACCTTTCCCCCGCTCGCCATACACTTTTTCAAAATCAAAGCAGCATCCTGCACAGTTAAAACCATGAATCTCTTGTTTTCACCCTATCCTGTTGATTTTGCTCATGTAGATTGTTGCTTCCTCTTACATCTTTTCATATTCACACGTGAAATTATTTAAGCATGACTTTTTGAATGTATCACTTTAAAATGGTGTTTAATACCTCTCTTTTATTCTCCTACCTATCTAGTTATATTATGATAGTTAATATCAGAGCAAAAAAAGAGCTGTACTACTCATAAAAGCAATACAGCAAAAAGACCACCTTACTTCAAAAACGAGAGAATAATCGAAGAATCTCAGGTCACTTTAATCGTTTTATTTTTACTCTTATTACCTGATTTATCTTGAGCATACACCTTCAAAACTGTGCCCTTCTTTTGCGCATTGATTTTTATCTTGTAGTTCCCACTACTATTAACTGTTCCTTGCCCAATCTTTTTACTTCCGTTATATATTTTAATAGTTGCGCCTTTTTCAGACTTACCAGATACCGATACTGACTTATTAGAAACAGTATTAACAGTTGGACTACTTGGAGCTGTCTTGTCTATAACCTTAACTGTTTTACTCCCAGTCACATTTCCTCGTCTATCTACTAAATAAACAGAAATACTTGTTCCAGCTTTTTGTTTGTTTAATTTAATTGAATAGGCTCCGTTTTTCGCTGTAGCTTTGCCAATTTGCTTCGTCCCTATCACAGCATAAACTGTTGCATTTGTTTCAGCCTTACCTGTAATTACCGTAGACTTATCAGATATAGCATTAACAGTTGGTGTTTTATCATTAAAAGACGCCTTCAAACTATAAGAGGCACTTGAAATTCCAGCCCAACGATAAGGAGTAATCGCTAGATAATAAGTTCCTTTTTTAACATACTTATTAATTGTAATAGTGCTTCCGCTAGAATAAGTTTGGGTGCCGCCTACCTCTTTTCCATTTTCATCATATAGATACATAGAAAACGTACCTGTTGTATTATCTAAAGTGATATATACTTCTCCATCTTTACTTGTTGTAAATTGATACATATCTCTATCAATTGGTGATGAACTACTTGATTTATAGGATTTGTTTGAAATGACAGGCATAGACGTTTCATCTGTTTCATTCGGTTCAAAAGTTTTAGTGTTTCTTTTAATGGATGACGCATAAGTTGCTTTCAATCTATAAGAGGCACTTGAAATTCCAGCCCAACGATAAGGAGTAATCGCTAGATAATAAGTTCCTTTTTTAACATACTTATTAATTGTAATAGTGCTTCCGCTAGAATAAGTTTGGGTGCCGCCTACCTCTTTTCCATTTTCATCATATAGATACATGGAAAACGTACCTGTTGTATTATCTAAAGTGATATATATTTCTCCACCATCTTTGTCTGTTGTAAATTGATACATATCTCTATCAATGTTCGAAGTACTCGCTGAGGTATATACTTGCCCAGAATGAATAGGCATAGACGTTTCATCTGTTTCATTCGGTTCAAAAGTTTTAGTGTTTCTTTTAATGGATGACGCATAAGTTGCCTTCAAACTATAAGAGGCACTTGAAATTCCAGCCCAACGATAAGGAGAAACGTATAAATAATAGGTTCCTTTTTTAACATACTTATTAATTGTAATAGTGCTTCCGCTAGAATAAGTTTGGGTGCCGCCTACCTCTTTTCCATTTTCATCATATAGATACATAGAAAACGTACCTGTTGTATTATCTAAAGTGATATATATTTCTCCACCATCTTTGTCTGTTGTAAATTCATACACATCTTGTTCACTTATTGATTCTATCTTCCCTTGGATGGGAACACCTGATAGGATTTTTTCTTCTGCAAAAGCTACTTGATTAAGAATAAATGAAAGTAATAAAATGAAAAAAGTCGAACTAATAATACGCATAATTGATAATAACCCCACTTTATATAAGTATAATTGTTTCACCATTCAAAATATACCACTGCCAGTAAAAGAAACCTCTTCTAACTTTACCATCTTAATCAACAGGAGTAAATACCTACCAAATGAATTCTCTAGACTTAAATGATTATATTTACCTATCAGCATAATATACGAAGTTGATGTCACTCTATCTTTAAAAAAGATAATAATGTATCTTATGGAATCACCATTTCATAATTAAAAATCCCATCTTTTCTAAACCGTCAATCACTCATCTTGACTTTTCACAAAAATGACAAAAGGGTTATTATTACCTAAGTCGAATTTCTTATATAAGGAGAATCTGATGAAATATTTCATTGCTCATATAACCTTTAAAAAGAGTACTTATTCAAAGCTAAGACGGCTAATCTATTAGAAAATCAATTCAAGAGATGTGCTGATGAAGGAGTGAGTACAATTAAATTTACTATTTACATGGAGCATGTAGAATCAATATTCTTACAAGAGATTACCGATTACACTAACATCAATAAAAGGGAGTTTGCCAAAATAAATGAAACACGAAGCTATTGTTTAAATGATTTGTTGGAGGATTTTGGTTTTTAGGATATCTGATTTCCTAGCCCCTTTGAAGAAAATTGACGTAGGTGAAATTAGAACTAAATATATTCAAAAATATACACACTTAGTCCCAAATAGTTTTAGAATCGTGATACAGTAACTATTAGGAGGTGAAATTATGAAAAAATTAAATATTGTACTAGTTGTTGCTCTATTCTTGTCTTTACTAACAGGAATTACAACAACCGAAGCATCTTCAAATGTTAAGGTTCACTATATTAATGTTGGTCAAGGCGATTCGATTTTAATTCAGACCCCAAATGAAAATATTTTGATCGATGCTGGCGGTAAAGGTAAAGGCGATGAAGTTGTAGCCTACTTAAAGAAACAGAAGGTTAAAACTCTTAATGCAGTAGTGTCCACTCATCCTGACGCTGATCATGTCGGTGGATTTGCTTATGTAATAAACACAATGAAAGTAAAATCTGTTTATGCACCTAAAGTTTCCCATACTACACAAGCATACAAAGACTTTTTGACAGCCGTTAAGAAGAAAAAACTAACAATTAAAAAGGCCAAGACGGGCGTGGAAATTACAACAAAGGCAAAGAACACTTCATTAAAGTTCATCGCACCAGTTAAGGAGTACGCTAAGTCAGACTTAAATAACTGGAGTGCCGTACTTTTACTTAAACACAATAAAAAGACGTTCTTATTCACTGGTGACGCTGAAGAAAAATCCGAAAAAGATATGCTAGCTAAAAAACTAATACCTAGTGTTGATGTTCTTAAAGTAGGACATCATGGTGCAAAAACATCAACAAGTTCAGCATTTATAAAAAAGGCCAAACCTAAATACGCTGTAATCAGTGTAGGGAAAAATGGGTACGGTCACCCCACTTCTACTGTAGTAAAGCGATTAAATTCAGTAAAAGCCAAAATCTATCGTACGGACAAATCAGGTAACATCATCTTCACGTCAACGGGTACGAAACTTACTGTAAAGACGGTGAAATAGATGGTAGAAGGTATCATTGATCGTTTTGAAGGAAAGATTGCCGTCGTGGAAATCGATGGTGGGGACATGAAGGATATCCCGAAAAGCTCACTTCCAAAAGGAGCCAAGGTCGGGGATATGCTGATTATCGATGGAGATAACATTACTATCTCTAAAGAAGCCACAGAAAAGTTAAGAAAAGAAATCGACGACTTAATGGATGAACTTTTTGAAGATTAAACAATGAATCGATTGCCCTCTCATTTGAGCTGGGCCTTTTTTTATTGCTATATATAAAGTTCTTGGTTTATTTAATCAACTAGTAGTGGGTGTAACAAAGTTACACCTTTACTTTAAATCGTCTTCAGTTAAATCGCTCATGGCTCTTTCGTGATAAAAATCTTCCATATCTTGTTGCCATTGTTTCATCTCTGCTTGTGTTACTTCAAATCTTTCTAAATCTACTTTTTCATATATTCCAGAAATTTGTTCTTCAAAAAAACCTAATATATTTACATATAGAATTTTTAACTCTTTTATTAATTTTTGTTCTTCATCTGAAGTTAATTTGATTGAGTGATGAGTTATATCATTCCGATACTTATTAATTAAGTAAATAGAATCTCCAAATTCTTTCGTAATTTCAATATCACATAAGAGTTCTATTCTGTCTACTGCTTCTCTTAAGGTAATAGTTTCTAATATCTTATTTTGTAATTTATCTTTTGGAACATCAAATACAGTTGGCATATCCTTTTCTAAGTATGTACCAAATCCTTTTTCTTTTGGAGGCATATGTTTTAAGTGTTCTTTTGCCTTCATGTACACTTTTATATCCTTAAATATTAAAGATTCATTCCTACTTGATAATATGTATTTTAATAATATTTCAATCCCATGATTAAGATATATAATTGCATCTTTGAGAAGATGATATGAATTTGGCCTATATAGTTCATTGAATCTATTGAGTGAATCTTGTGTCTTTTTTAATGAGTCTATGCCATTATCAAGCAATGTAAATTCCAATTCGAGCACTCCTTATTCATTTAATTAGCCCAGCTTTTTTAAATAGTTCCCTCTTTAATTTTGCATTATCGGAATCCAATGATTTTTTCATTCCACCTTTAATATGAAAACCAGTTAGGGAATATGTCTTGTACATTTCTTCGACTAATTCCAAGTGAGTTTTTGCTAAGTTTTTCTTAATTTCAAGAGCAGGTTTTGTGAATTTACTATTTTTAATATCAGCATAAAGACTAACATTCTTAAGTTGATTTACGAACGCAAGATTGTCATGGATTTTGTTATATTCCAGGTTCATGCTTTCATCACCATTAGTATTTAACATGGTCTGATAAAAAACGTAATTTTGCTTATTCTTTGACTCATGACTTCTTAGGCGTTTATAAAAATTTTTCCAATCATGACCTTCTTTAAAATATGAGCGGGTAGCTTCTTGATATATAATTGGAAGTTTCGCTAGTTCCTCATGTGCTATTTGTGCCAAAGCATATGCACGAGCATAGCGTTTGTTCTCAATTAGTAATCTCGATTCTTCTAAAAGTTCTTTTGCATTTTCATAGATCATGATATATGCTTCTTCTAATTTCCCAAATGATAAAGCAGTCATAATACTCCTCCCTTTAAGATGCTTGAGTATTCGCTTTCTTACTTTTAAGGACATATTTAAATTTCATCTGTGATTCTTCTCCAGCCCATATCCCTATAAATTCCCACTCCAAATTAAACCTATCAATAAAGTCTCCATATTCGTCAGAAGAATATTTGACTTCCAAATTAAAGTTAAATAATTCGTCTTTATTAAACCTACCCGCTGTATAGTGCCTATTTTGAGCAATATAATTTACCCAATAACTAACACTATTCTCTAAAATATATTGAGTTTGCGCCTCATGGTTTAAAACAAGTGGTATGCAGGTTCCAATAAATTCTGATTCATAATTTTTATAGACACTGCCTAGGGATGTTTTGTAATTACCTTTATCATCACGAACAATCAATTGAACACTTTTTTTGCCTTCCACTTCAATATCTGAAATCTCGTCTATATGGGCAGTTTTTGCTTGTAAAAAGTCTATTTTCAAATGATTTTTAGCGTTTTCTAAAGCAGTTAATACTTTATCATAATTTGGCAAGGAAAGTGAACATTCAATATTTTTGGCTAACGAACCACCAATATTATTTAATTCAATTACAATCGGCTTATAATTAAGTTGGTCACCTGAGTCAATAAATTCAATTGTTTGATGAGGTATGTCTATCCTTGGCCTCATTTCCTTTTTCTTAGTTTCATTTTGTTCTTTAAATGTTAATAACAAAGCCAAGTATGTAAAAAAACCTCCAATCAATCCGCCAAATATATTACCATATAAAGTAAACCAGTCACCTGTTTCACCTCTAGACCAACCACTTTCCCAAATAAATAAGAAGTTAAATATAACTGGAACTACGATTAGTGACACAACTAATGTACCAATTATAAATTTCAAATTGAATTTCAAATGATTCCCCTCTTTTATCTTTTAGTAACATTATACCAAAAAAAAAGAGCTACATATGTATCCCATAATATTAATGGTTTGCTTTTTTCATGTCGCCGATTCCTTCTTTTTGGCCCTTATAGGAAATCTCGCAAAGACCCACACAGAACTTTACTTGCGTTAGTATCACCACCTTTATAGGGATGTCATTCTTCAGCTAATATTGGATATTTTTTTCTAAAGTAAATCGGATTATAAGAAAACAAAGATATATTCTTAACCACTCTCGCTGAAATATCATCTAATATAGTCGCCACAGTTATTTGAATCCCCTTAAAAAATTACAGATCAAAACCACAAATGTTTAAGATTTATTCAAAATCAAACCTGAATTTTAACCTAATTTATTTTAGGAAGCTCCCCAACCAAATAAGTTTTCCAACAGTATTTGTTCAGTAGTCTATTACTCATGGGTATCTTTATTGAGATTTCAAAAATACACACTTACTTTTTATGTAAATTTTAGTATAATTCATTTAAAAAGGAGTGATACTTTTGAAAAAGATAATATCTTTAGTAGCTGCTACAACCTTGTTTACTGGCGGGGTAGCTACAGTTACACCAAGCCTAGCAGATGCGACAAGTGACATTTATAAGAATTGCACAGCGTTTAACAAGACGTATTCCAAGGGTGTAGCCAAATCTTCAAGTACGAAAAATAAAGTAGTTAACAAGAAAACGAAAAAAGTAACGTACAAAGCGCTGTCTAAAGGAACAAAGATTTCCGCAACGATTTATAAGAATGCAATTAAAAAAAACTCTGATTTAGATCGTGATACTGATGGAATTGCATGTGAAAAGTGACCAGTTTAAGATACTCCCTTAATGTTGAAAGCGTGTGGAACTACAATCAGTACTCCACACGCTTTTTATTTTTCATTTTGAACTTTTATGTAATTCGTTTTCGTGGCCCTGATAGCATACCTTTTCCCACCAGGGATAGAGAAGAAAGATCAAAGTCCAGTTATTCTCTATAGTGAACAGTATAAAAGAAAATTCAATTTCAATGAAGATATGGAGTATTAGTTTCAAATACTACTAATGTAATTGATGGGTATACTAGAAAATGGACTTCAAATGCAAATCTTAGAGGAAAAAGTGGCTGTAGAGTTTATTTTGAAGACTCTGAATTACAGAATATTTTATATACGAGCTAGCCATTCAACAACATGCAAACTCTATGGCTTGCTTCACTCCTTTATTCATTTTGGTACTCTATCATCTAATTTAATATTTAAACATCCTTCCTTAACTTTTATATTTATATAAGTCTAGATTCATGCACTTTTCAGTTAAAAGAAAGTAGCGACTACCATCATAAAAATCGACTTTTATATAATCCTTTTCACTACATAGAAGAATTGAATATTCCACAAGCTCAGCATCATCTTCCCTAATAGATTTGAATACATTTCTAATTCTCGCCCAATTATTTGTATTATATATAGTCTCTAATTTACCTTTGCTCTCAGTGTCAAAGTAAACTTTTAATAACAGACCCAAAATTATATTAACAATCGTTTCACCTTTATATTCCCCATCTAAATTTGAAGTAACTGGCAAAAGCGTGTATGAATCAGCATTTGTACCAGTTATATTGTATAAGTCAACTGCACTTACTATCATTATTCTCCCCCCAGCGAGTTTTTTTTATATTTATAACATCCTCTTTGTTTTCATCCTCTTTGTTTTCATCCTCTTTGTTTTCAGCCTTTTATTTCCTTATTAATTAGAAGCCGAAGTTTATAATTTATATTACGAAAACTAACCTAAGATTCATTTACAATCGTTGATGCTTAACTGAATAAAATTATGATTTTATTCAACCGCTTTAGCTATATTTAAACCGTTCATCTATTTTATACAAGGATATATTTACTATTAGGGAAAGACATAACAATCATTGATTATCACAATTTCCAGTATCTTCAAATAGCGGAAGAAGAGGCTATGACACATTCGTTGTATTTTATGCAATTTGATAACTTGCTGATAGATGGGTTGAATAAAACATGAGATAATTTCACTATCTCATCCTGACCTTTATACATACACGATAAATGGTTCTGCCTAACTTAACTTCCAAGTGGAGAGTACGATAAAGATACTAATTGAAAAAATTTCTTCATTTTTTTGTTTAAGCTCAATAGACTTATTAGTAGGGTTAATATGGCCATTGGTTATGTACATTTAAAGATGTTCTCATTCACTTTACGAATACCTTGACTTGAAAGGCCAACATCTATTTATACGACACCCTTTGATAAAATATACAATGGAAAGCGAAAAACTTTTCATAAAGTTACTTCATAAAGTTACTTTGCAATCATTTTTACTTTTCTTAATCTTCTTCTATGCTTCTTTAATTGCCTTTTTTTTCTGATTACCTGCCAGTGATGTTTCAATTCCACATAATTGACTGTACTAATATTAATGATATATTCCTCAGAAACTGTTATCCTTTTATGATAATATGCATACACACGTTTTGTTTTCGTTTCACTGACTAACTCACCTAGCCATATTTTTTGGTTGAGTTGCCTTATTGCATCATTAAAATTTGTTCTTTTTTGGTTTATTCTTTTAAGATAGAAATAAACAGGGAGTGACAAGTGATAGTCTGGATAATTTTCGATTGCACTAAAAATTTGTCGGTCGATTGTTGTTATCCTAGGTGAGGATATATATTTACCTTTATAGCTAACACTATGCGCTATGTTTTCTTTCCTTGAAATAAGTTGTGTTTTGATTCCCAACTTTCTCCAAGAAGATACAACATTCCATAGTATTTTTTTGTGATACTTACTTTCCTTATTACTTAGTGCTTGTTTAACTACCCTAGAATCAAAAAGGATGATTCCATTATTGAAATTATAGTATTCGAGAAATGCTGTTAATTCGGATAGAGCTAAAGCCTCGGCGAGATTATTATCAGATTCATTAATCAAGATTCTGCGACTTATTATACTCTGATCTTCAAATTCAATTACAAATGCTAAGTATGCACTATTTTCTTTTACAGAAGCATCTGTGTATGCTATAAACATTTTATTATCGCCCCCTCCGACTGAACGATCCAGCTTATTTCTCAAGAAATCTAGGATTTATAATTTTAAAGTCCCATAGTTCATATATATAAGATTGAATATTATAAATTTTCACTCTACTTCGATTACTAAAACAGGAGTTTAACCTAGACTCAACATTCGTGTGTAAAATGCCTCTTGTACCCTTAAAAAAAGGTCACTACCTTTTAAGGATATATTTATTGATTTTCCTCTTTTTCTATTCTTTTCAGCACCTCATCCAATGTTATATGATTACCTAATCTGATACTTTCCCTTGATTCACTAATTTTTTTTAATTCTTCGAGCGTATAGCCACTATTTTTTGTCAACAATAATTTAACAAAATCCCAAGCTTTCAGTAATGTATCATCTCCTAAATGTTCAATCATTTTGTGCAATTCTTCTCGCTTTTCATTCATCACACATGCCTCCTGATTTTCTTCAGTTTACTTCTTCTAAAGTTCATTTTTCTTTTCTAAATAACGCACTTACAAACATAACTATTTCTTTTTAGAATTCCCCAATTTTTGGCCCCTTCAATCAACATCAAACGTAAAGCGGAACTCTAGCAATGATGCTTATTCTCTTAGAAATTTTCATAACCAAGTATTAAAATTAGATTGATTATAGCCCCTTGTATTTAATAACAACAATATAGCATAGCTTTCAAAAAATGAAAACAGCAATTTTAACACACCTTTAACGCAATAACAATATTAAATTTAGCACTTGTTTCATTTTTTGACTCCTTACTTTCACTAGTTAGTAATCAATCTATAGTTATATACATTAGTTATTAGTACGGATACTCTCTCCCTAATAATTGAACTCATACCTGGTACGCAAAAGCACACAGAATATCTCTATAAATATAAGTTGCTCTAATAAATGCAAAAGTAATAGTGTTAAATTCAGCACTACGGCTTAAAAAACAGTACATAGTCTTTTATATTTTATTTTATAGTAAACTATGTACTTTTAATTTTATGACGATTGCACAAAAATCTTTCTAACTCCACTCTTATATATTTCAATATGATGAGAGGTTAGGAATGCTACTAGTTTTTGATTTTTCAATGTATTACTGAATGACTGTTTTGATAATCCAAGGTCATATCTTACTTCATCGAATGGAATATCTTTACCAGGATTTAGATTGGCCATAAGATATTCACAGATACTTTGAACATTCTTGTTATTTTTTTTCTTAAATATGCTCATTTCTACAATATTTTGTGGAATCCATTCCTCTACCTTGCAGGCTGGAAACTTTTTGCTAAGCAGGTCTAAGAAGATTTTATCATTATGAAATACAAATACCTTGCCTACTACATTTTGAGAATTATCTCTTTGCTTGCTTCGCTTTATTTCTTGTGAATAGTCTACTAGCATATCTAAAAGTTTCACTTTTTCAATATTTTTGTCATTAAACCTTCGAACATTGGCATATTTAGAACAGTTGGTACCTTCATGAGTATTATATTTTTGGTTTGACATAGACATCGACTTACCTATATAGTAGTTCTCTGTTTTATGAAGTATCCCGCCAAGAATTACTATAGAGCAATCCTTAAATTTGTTACTTCCCCTAGTTGAACCATAATGTGAAATCAGAATCTGACCTTTTTCAATGTATGTTTTTAAATATCCTGTGACTATTCCTTTTATATCTTTAAAAACAGGAAGAAATATCTTTTCTTTAGGATTTTCATCTGCCACTGTTTTTACATCTTTACAGAATGCTTTCAATTTATCCTCATTCCGCATACTCGTTTTAGATCCGCTAATTAAGCTGGAAGTATAAATTGTAAGACCTTCATAAGTTCTTATTGGTTCAAATTTACAAGCTTGATATTCCTCAAGCTTATAATCAGTGTCAATATCCGCTGTGCCATCGAATATCACAGTCTTAAACAACTTAAACCTTCTATAGTCATTATAATGAGATGTAGTTATAGTTACATTCTCTAGATTTTTTGCATCTATGTGGCCACCATACTTGATTATACTTTCTATTATATTGGGGATTTGATATGCAATTTGAGTGTAGTCAAAAACAGATGCAAATATTCCCCAAAACGAATCTGAAAACTTGAACTTATTATTCAATGGTCTGAAAATTTCCCTGCTTTTATCATAAAAATTATAAAATGGCTTAATTTTATCAATTGCCTCTTTATATTCATAGTAGAATTCAAGATCTCCTTCAAAGCTATATGTTTTTAGGGAATTTAGAATTATTTTATTGAATTTCTCAAACTCTAATTTATTTAAACTCTCGATAAATGAAAATTTCGGTTTTTCATCAATAATAAGCATTTCTCTGGTTCTTTTCTCTTCAACATTTTTATCTTTATAATAGAAACTATATTTCCTTAATTCATCTGCTTGTAAATTAAGTCTCTGGGCTGTCATTACAACTACGGGATAATTCTGATGTTCGTTTGATTGATTCCAAAAACGACATTCCTTCTTAAATGGGCAGGACTTTCCTTTACAGTGATTCAATTTTACCCCTTCGACTTCGTTCTTTAAGCATTCATACTCATCAAATCCATATAGTGGGTATGCAGTATTTTTTTCAGTACTTTCGTTCAATTGTTTAGCAATGCGTTTTACATCTTCCCTACGTTCAGCAACAACGACTGCACCAAATGCAGAGCTTACTTTTAATATCTCTTGAAGGAATATGTCAATTATTAAAGACTTTCCTGCTCCCATATCCAGTGATATAAGATATGGTTTATCTTTGTTAGCTTTAAATAGCACTTGCACTATCTTGTAAATGTAGTCTTTGTGTTTTACATTTATTCTTTGTCCGAAGGAGATAAGCTTAACGAATACTTTCTCAGATATACTATCCACTACTTCTTGCTCTTGCTCACTTAATGTCAAATTTTTAATGTCTTTCACATCAACAAAATGGTCTTTAATTAATTGAAGTTCTGAATCAATATCAATATCATATTTGTTAATTTCTTCAAGTACATCTTTCCAGCCTAATTTTCCAGCTAAGTCTTGGATACTTTCACTACTTCCGCAACCAGAACAGTGATACCACATAAAATCAGAGTCTATCCATGCGCTAGGATTATGATCAGGATGATCAGGCATACAACAATGTAAGGTTATCTTGTTTTCATATTGTTTAACTTGACCAGTATGATTCAAAATCAGATTAATAATTTCTTTTTTCCTGCCAGAACTTATTTCAATTGATTCAAAAACTTCAGTTTCTGCATTTACTCTAAGCACCTTTTCTAGCGTTTCTTCTTCTAGGTCAGGTAGAGTTACCTTTAATTGTTCTTGTGTATATCTTTTACTTGGTGAGAATTTTCTTAGTTTAACAGCAAAAGGGTCATTAGGGTTCTTTCTATGTAGGAACCAAGGTAGACGCAAAATTCTCGATTCATTTACACATTTCTTATCACCATCAAAAAATTGAACCAACTGCATCTGAATATATCTGAAAAGTCTTGTATTACCATTCTCTAATAGCCAATAAACATGATACCCATTTCGAGTTTCCACCACAATCGATGGACTTAAGGTGAAAGCAAGTATTTTTTCTTTTATACTTCTCTTCCATTGCTTCAATTTTATTTTGTTCTGTTTTATTTCTGTTGGTGCATCAATATCTACGAATTGAGCATTAATTGATCCGATTTCTTTTATATGTCTATCTGATACTTTACAAGTATCCATTGCATCATAATGAGGTGAGTTAACAGTAAAAAACACCTCTCCACCCATCGAGCTCAGATACTCGAGAGTTAAAAGACTATCAAACGCTTCAGCTGAGTATTTTGTTGTTTTTACTTTATTATTTCTGCTTGAATCAATATATAGTGAATCGCCATAGCGAAGAATACTTCTTGTAGATTTAAAGTTATCCTTAGCTAATATTCTAATTTCAAAAGGATTATTCCCATGTATGGCTTGTAAGAATTTAATTAAATTTTCTGTATTTTCCGTACTATTTTGTTCTACTTTAGATTTAGCAAGTACTATATCAATCATCTCCTATTATATTTCAGAGTTATAAACTTCCAAAAACTCCTTGAATTTCAAATTAAAATCATCATCTTCATTAAACAAGTCAATTTTAGTTTCTTGCGTAGCATATTTATTTTCCAGTGTTAAGTAAGTTACAACCTTAAGTAAAATATCAAGTTTGGCTACGTCATTTTCTTCTAATAGCTTAAATAAGCGCTCTAACAATGTATTAAAACTATAAGTATGAATAAATTCATCAAAAACATTTACCAGTTCCAAAAACCGTATTATTTGTACCAATTTATCTAGATCATCACCTATTTTTAAAATTTCATTTTCAATTTTTTTATGACTTTCCTTTAATTCTCCCACTACTATTTCATTTCTAAATTCTGAAGTTGCCCTATGCAACTGTTCTAACCTCTCAATTTCCTCTTGTAAAGCATTTCTTTTTATGGTTTTAATATCTAAATCAGTTGTATGTAATTCACTTTCTTCAATATTTAGATATTCACTAATCTGTTTCACTCTTAATGTAGGGATTTTTTCTTTTGGATTATTTTCCCACATGCTTATCATTGCTTTACTTATCCCTAAAGAATCAGCTAATTGTTTTTGTGTAATACCCTTAATCTTTCTTATTTGTTTGAGATTGTTTTTCAAGTTACCTTACCTCCACTGATTCGATAGTTTCATTATATACTTAACTTAACATTAAGTAAAGTATATAATGAAATTAATATTAATTGAGACTATAGCCGAGGCCCTCTCGTATCGTGGTTTATAATGGCTCTGGGTTTCTGCGTGGGTGTATCCTAAAGCCCTTTGAATTATAGGGGTGAGGTTTTACTGTAATTTAGCCCCCTACCTTTAAGAAATATCCCATTTCATTTCTAGTGGGTTCATCAGCTTTAACCTGTTTAGTATTGTTAATGGGTTTAATGGAAATGACCTTTGAAAACGAAATAACACATTATTATCAACGGCAGGCTTAACCATTAACCGAAAGAAGATCTGACAACTCCATAGTTCTGCTTATCAATATCTTTTCCCTATTATTAGTCATACCTTTTCAGTACATTAAACTTACACTCACACAAATAAGCCCCCTAATCAAAAAGGGGGGCTTATTTGTAAGGGAACTATGCTTTTTACTCAGTTTTGGTTGCAATGAAACTTTTTCATAAGTTCCAATTTTCCTCAAATTTTTTAACTAGTTTAACTACCTTTCATATTCATTAACGGACTTGACGAGGTAGCCTTGTCTATTAATTGTTCATTGTTCATAGATGATAAATACCTTTGAGTAGTTGTTATATCAGAATGACCGAGAAGTAAACTTAGTGAATGCAAGTCTAATTTACCACTAAGAAGGCTCTGAACGCTGTAAAAGTGTCTGAAGGTGTGTGGTGATACTCTCTTATCTTCTACCCCTGCACGCTTCCCAGCTTCCTTTATGACATTATACAATGATACATGAGATAACCCTGTTCCAAGGTATGTCAGGAAGAAACAGTCCTCTTTTATGATTTTGTCCTTAAAATATTGCTTCCTCATTCGGTCATATTTAATTAGAATCTTTTTTAGCTCAGGACTTATGAATACAATTCTTTCTTTGTTCCCCTTCCCATAGATTAAAAGAGTCTTTTCTTTTACATTCTCCACTGTTAGGCTTCTTATTTCCATTGCTCGAAGCCCACAATCAGCTAACATGGCAATCATTGCCTTGTTCCTAGCTTCTATATATGTCTTGTAGGAAAAAGCTTCTATCATACCTTGTACTTCCTCTACTGTGAATCCATTCAACACCTTTTTAGGCACTTTAGGTGTTACTACTTTGCTAATTGGATTTTCCGATAAATATCCTTCTCTCTCACACCAATTAAAGAATGCTGCAATCATCTTATACATCGTGACTATACTTTGTGGCTGTAAGCCTGCCTGCTGCTTTATTCTGAAATAGGCTCGAAGGTCGAATGTAGTTATACTCTCTAGTTCAGTGATTCCCCTTTTTTCTTTCAGGTAAATTTTTAGATTCTTACACTCCTGACGCTTGTTAATCATCGTCTTCTGTGTGTAACCTCGTGCCATACAGTGATACAAATATTCTTCTAAAACATCTTCAAAAACCATAAAAAATACCACCTCTCTGTTAATCATTCAACAGAATAGGTGGTATTAGAATAGAAATATGAAGGATTAACCAAATAAAAAGAAAAATCCAAGGAAGGATTCAGTCTGTGACTTATCCTGTCCATTTGAACTTCATCTTTGTACTGATATACCATCAAAAAACCTTATAAACCAACGGTTTATTTGGTTTGTTGTTTATTCATAGCACTCATCATTTGATTAATTTTCTTTTGGGACGGTTTCATACCCATTTGCATCATCATCATTTTCAACATTTGTTCGTTAATTGGCGGATTTTTCTTTAAGTAATCCATCATGTATTTACGAGCGATGAAAAATCCTAGCACTATTCCCAAAATCAATGCTAGTACGCCAACTAGAATGTAAACCCACATACTATTTCCTCCTTCATGTTGTCTAACATCAGTGTACTAGACCAAATATTATTATACAATACCCGCTAGCGAAAAGTCCCCCATTTAGACAAATTTTCTTTCTTTAATCGGTTTTAACCAACCATACTTTTCATGTTCAAAATCAATGGCTAGAAAACCTGGTTCGCATTTGCGAATACATTCAAAGAAAGCAGTCTCCGCTTCAACGTCACCCTCAGATTTAAGTATTATGGATTCACCCTCAATAGTTAAGGCCGCCTTGCTTGTTCCACTTGTTTTTTCTAAATAGTATTTACCGTTTTGCGACCAAAAATTCATCTTTTTCTTTAACCGCTGTTCAATAACAACCTGCAATTGGATTACGGGAACTGTCTTGGTGACATATTCGATTTGTTTTTGCAAAATACTCCTTAGTCCACCCTTTGCTTGAATATACTCCAAAAACAAATTGAAGAAAAGCTTTTCCCTACCATAATAATGATGGGCGAATTCATCTTCAATCAAAAAAATCTGATAGGTTCTCATTAGCCTATACCTCCCTAGGATCTCAATTTATGAACAGATATTAAAACGTAATGGCTTTTGCCATGAACCTTTATAAACCTTTACCCATTTGACACATTTAATCGATAATTAATTATTCTTATTATATCTTGACAAAACAACAAGATATGTTGTTTGCTGGAGAAATTTTCATCTTTTTTTGTCGAATGGGATTTTTTTAAATAAGTCCTCATTTACCTGAAATATAAGAAAAACTGACACCTCATAAATAGGTGTCAGTCATGTATTACTCAATTATTTAACAAGCATCTCTTTTACACGAGCTACTACATTTTCAACGGTAAAGCCGAATTCTTTCATAATTTTACCACCTGGAGCTGAAGCGCCAAAATGATTAATGGCTAAAATTTCACCTTCATCCCCTGTATAACGGTCCCAGCCAAAAGGTGAAGCCATTTCGATAGCCAGACGTTTTTTGACAGCCGGGTTGATTACACTTTGTTTGTAATCCTTGGATTGAGTTTCAAAACGATCCCACGATGGCATGCTGATAACGGAAACTTCAATTCCTTCCTCCGACAATGCTTGCTGTGCTTCGACAGCTAGATGAACTTCAGAACCAGTAGCCAGTAGCAATGCATCCGCTACTTCTTTTTTAGCGTCTGATATAACATACGCACCTTTTAACACACCTTCATAAGCAGTTTCTGATGTGTTTTTGATTGTCGGTAACCCTTGTCGTGTTAACACAAGTGCCGTTGGTTTATCTTTAGACTCAATAGCGACCTTCCAAGCTGCTGCAACTTCATTACCATCAGCTGGACGAATCACACCAAGATTAGGCATGGCACGTAATGAGGCTAATTGTTCGATAGGCTCATGTGTCGGTCCGTCTTCACCAACAGCGATACTGTCGTGAGTGAATACATATGTTACAGGAAGTCCCATTAAGGCAGCCATTCGGATGGATGGACGTAGATAATCAGAGAATACGAAGAATGTTCCACCGTAAACCTTGATGCCACCATGTAGCGTCATCCCGTTCAATGCTGCTCCCATAGCGAATTCACGTACACCAAACCATATATTACGTCCACTATAATTTCCAGGCAATAGATCTGTAGCACCTTTGATGGATGTATTATTTGAACCTGCTAAATCGGCTGAACCTCCAATAAGGCTAGGTAGTTTTTTCGCTAATGCATTCAATACTTCTCCACTGGAAGCACGCGAAGCCAATGTCTTGCCTTCTTCATAAACTGGAATTTCTTGATCCCAGTCTGCAGGTAGTTCACCTTTTATAGAAAGCTCCAGCTGTTCTGCGAGCTCAGGGTACGCTTCTTTATATTTATTAAATAGTTCATTCCATTCTTGTTCTTTTTTATTTCCAGCTTCTACACAAGCTTCATTAAAGTGTGCATATACTTCATCCGGAACATAAAAGTCTTCTTCGAATGTCCATTTGTAAGCTTCTTTTGTCAACTTCATTTCATCAGCACCAAGGGGAGCACCGTGAGCAGCAGACTTACCAGAGCGGTTAGGAGAACCATAACCAATCACTGTCTTCACTTCAATTAAAGTTGGACGAGCTTCATCAGTCTTTGCTTCTTCAATGGCTTTTGCGATTTGTTGTAAATCGTTGCCGTCCTCCACTCTCAGATACTGCCAGCCGTATGATTTAAAACGGTCTGCTACACTTTCACTGAATGATTGGCTAAGATCTCCATCAAGAGAAATATCGTTTGAATCATATAAAACGACAAGTCTTCCTAGTTGAAGATGGCCTGCTAAAGAAGCAGCTTCAGCTGAAACGCCTTCCATTAAGTCTCCATCCCCACAAATACTATATGTATAATGATCAACTACATTATAAGAATCACGATTGTAGCTTTCAGCCAAGTGACGTTCTGCCATTGCCATACCTACGGCCATTGCAATCCCTTGGCCAAGTGGTCCAGTAGTGGCATCTACACCAGCAGTATGTCCGTATTCAGGATGCCCAGGAGTTTTACTTCCCCATTGACGGAAACCCTTTAAGTCATCCATTGTCAAGCCGTAACCTGATAAATGCAGGAGACTGTATAATAGCATGGAACCATGTCCTGCCGATAAAACAAAACGGTCTCTATTAAACCAATCAGGATTTTTCGGGTTATGATTCATATAATCAGTCCACAGCTTATATGCCATGGGAGCTGCACCCATAGGCATGCCTGGATGACCTGAATTAGCCTTTTCAATTGCATCGATCGATAATGTACGAATTGTATTAATAGAAAGTGCATCTAATTTATCTAACATGTGTAAAACATCCCTTCCTGTAGTGTACCTCTTTATATTATATTGACTAACTTAATATCACAACTAAAATAACCATTTCTTACACAGCTAATTCAATTTTCTACTAATTAAGGATTTACCAAGGTTAGGTTAAACCAAAAAAGAGAATACATACATCAATGCATTCTCTTTTTTCACTTTACATTCCTCATGAGTAATCCTAATGATGGGGCCATCATCAGTCCTTATTGGTTAATGTAAACCTTTTTTTTCTTTAATATTTTTAATTTTTTGAGGCGTGACATCATTACCTTCCGGATCGATAACTTTAACATTTTCTAGCGTATCAGCCATTGAACGTCTAAATGTCTCCAAATACTCACTTCGTAAGGAAGTTTGCTCTTTTGCCTCTTCTACAGTTAAGCCTTCTCCCTTAGCTTTTTTAGAAAGTTCATTGATACGGGCCATTTTTTCTTTTGATAGCATAATTTTTCTCCTTTATATATACGGATATTGACATGGTATTAAAAAAAAAGTGAAATTACAAGTTCTATGATTGATTCTTCGGTGTACCTTGCTGGTATTCCAAGAATCTGCGGTGTACCGTTGCTTTTGACACTTCATAGCCAAAGCCTCTCAGTGTTGCCGCAATCTCCGCAAAAGTTAATCCATTCGAACGCAGTTTCACAATTTCTTCTATGGGTACTTCTTTACGATCCCTGCCAGTGGAGTTTCTTTGGTTCTTCAGGTTTTTCTGGGGCCGGTAGCCATTTTCAACGGCCCTAAGCATACCACGTTTAATTTTCAGGTTATGTAGTTTACGTTGATATTCTTCTACAATACCAACAATTTGGATAACCATGGCATCAGAGTCCGATAATTCTAACTCACCATCATGAGAAAGTGTGAAAATCTTCACTCCTTCTTTAAGTACAACATGAAACAAGGCAATTTTAGCATTTCCTCTTCCCAACCTAGTTTCATCTTGAATCAAGAGAACATCCGCTTCTTTTGTCTTAAAAAGATCAAGCATGTCAAATATCCCGTCACGGTTCAGTTCGTAACCACTTGCCTGCTCTCTTATTATTGAAACGACTTCCATGTCATTATGTTCTGCTAACTTCACTAATTCCTCTTCCTGCCTAGCTAGCGAGGTTTCCTGTGTTTCTTTTTCTGTACTTACCCGACAATAGATGACTGCTTTCATATGAACCTACCTTTACTGCTTACTAGCCAAACTTTGGACTACTTTTTCACTTTCAACTGGTATGACAATGATTTGACCTGCCTTAATAGTATCCGCCCTTACACCGTTATACTCTTCTATCCAACCAATGAATTCTTTTTTTGTCAATTCGGTTTGACCATATTCTTCTGAAATCTCCCATATAGTATCACCTTCGTTAATTTCAATCGAAAGGAAATCCTTATTTTGATTACTATCTAATGTGAAAGAGAATAAAATAGACAAGATAAATACAAATCCTGCTAATAGAATCGTATAAATATTATTTTTGCAAAATGTCTTCATTAATATCCCTCCATAGCGAATGTACGTTCGTTTTTAGTTGATGATTGAATTATAATACGAACATTTGTTTCAGTCAACAACCAAATTCGAACTTATGTTTGTATAGCATGTGGAGCCATGCTATAATATAGCAAAGAATTATAGAGAAGAGGTGCGTATATGACTAAACTATCAAAACGGCAGCAGGATATTCTTGATTTCATAAAAGATGAAGTTCGTCAAAAAGGTTATCCACCTTCCGTTAGAGAGATTGGCGAAGCTGTGGGACTTGCATCAAGTTCGACTGTACATGGACATTTATCTCGTTTGGAAAGCAAAGGCTTAATCAGACGCGACCCGACTAAACCAAGGGCCATTGAGATTTTAAATATAGAAGAATCTAATAACATTCCAAAAACAAACGTAGTTAACGTACCACTTCTCGGAAAAGTAACCGCAGGTATGCCGATAACTGCCATCGAGAACATAGAGGAATACTTCCCTCTTCCTGAAAGTATGGTTCCACATGATGATCATGTGTTCATGCTTGAAATTATGGGTGAAAGTATGATTGAAGCAGGAATTCATGATGGAGATTATGTCATTGTAAAACAACAAAGCAATGCCAATAACGGAGATATCGTCGTGGCCATGACGGAAGATGATGAAGCCACCGTTAAACGATTCTTTAAGGAACCGGATTACATACGGCTTCAGCCAGAAAACTCCAATATGGAACCTATCATTCTAAGAGATGTAACCATTCTTGGAAGAGTGATCGGGCTATATAGGCAAATTCACTAAAAGCGCGCAAATTGCGCTTTTTTTATTTGTTTTAAGTCTATGTATTACATCCTATGTATATGACAGAAGCAATATTATAATATTTTACTAGAGAGCATTGAATAACAAACCGAGTCAAAATAACAAGGTATAATTCTTTTATATCCGGTGAAATTAGTTCAATAGACATTTCTTTTTGAAAGTGGTGTTACTATGGATTTTCCGACAATACATACAAATTTTTGGGATGCTGTAATTGCTATCCCAACTATCATGATTTTGACTCAAATTATAAAGTTTCTCTTACCTATCCCCCGAAGTTACGTACCCACTATTGCGTTATGTCTTGGTTTAATCCTTTCTATATTCATAAGCCATCGGCATCACTTGACTACAGGGATTTTTATGGGATGGTTTTACGGATACGCCAGTATCGGTAATTACACCGCACTTAAAACAGCTTTAGTGTCTTTTAGGAACTCAGATAATCATTCGGATTGAGTAAACAGTGATGGATCCTTCGATCGAAAACCTCTATTTTTTTACGCAAAAAAACTGTCCAGTATTGTTGAACAGCATTTTCAAGCAATAATGGACACATATAGATCAGCTTTCTCTAAACCATCTACACGTGATTCTGGCAAATTCATTCAATCTTGTACCCTCTGCTTTCTACCTCCATCTTGTATTTCTCATGATAATGGATACAATAAACACAACAATTATGGCACCCAGTAACGCAGGCACAATGTAAAACCCTTCTGTCTCAGGTCCGATTGGCCCTAATATTGCAGTACCAAGCCATGCTCCAACAAATCCAGCAATGATATTTCCAATAATTCCACCCGGCATATCCCTTCCTAAAATCAGACTTCCCAGCCATCCAATTATTCCACCAACAATTAACATCCAAATTAGCTCCAAAAATAACCACCTCCTTTCTCTAAAATTTATGAAATTTTTTTATTAATAGAACAGACTTGTGACTAATGAAAATCACTTTAAGCTCCTCAGGCAATAAACTTATCGGCTGCTTATATACTTCTACCTATATAGGTACTATAAAAGGCCGCCCTAAAAAGGGTGGCCTTTAGTGTTTGATCTTCCGTTCTCCCTACCACAAAGAAAACCATCCAGTAAGAATGGTTGAAAATTATTATTTGGTTATAATAATAAATGCCGCCAGATAACTGCAATTATCTGGCGGCACCACATGGTAAAAAAGAAAACAATTAAATTGCTTTCTATACTAGAATAAGTATTTTGGCTTCTTTTGTCGATATGACAATATTCCTATTTTCAATTATTTACACTATTTCCTACCATACTTTTTTAATATTTCAACCTTTATTCATCATCATTTTTTCTACACAACCATTTAAAATTGGATTTTCATAACTTGTTGAAGGTTCTTGCAATTCGAAACCCCAAATCATTTACTTAATGGATTATATATCAAATGAACGGTGCGTTTTCAATCCAAAGTGATTAAAGGGCTCTAATATATACCTTCTTACCTAATTATACTATTTCGATAGTCCTCCATTTTACTAAAATGGAAAATAAACACAGGTTATTAAGAACTATTATTAAAATACACTAAATATTCTTTACAAGAGCTCTAAGAAAAGTTATTATACAATAATAAAAGGAGGAGAATGTATGTCATCAATAAATAAACAGAAAATTTTGGATAGCATTCCTCAAAAAGGTTTTTTCGGAAACCCTAAAGGACTATTCACCCTTTTCTTCACGGAGTTTTGGGAGCGCTTCTCCTATTATGGTATGAAGGCCATTCTTGTATACTATATGTATTATGAGGTATCTAAAGGCGGACTAGGTCTTGATGAAAAAACATCTCTAGCCATTGTATCCATCTATGGGTCGTTAGTATATATGTCCGGAATTATTGGTGGATGGTTAGCCGATAGGATCTTCGGAACATCGAAATCCGTTTTTTACGGCGGTATATTGATTATGCTTGGTCATATTGCCCTTGCGATTCCGGGCAGTATTTCCATGTTCTTCGTTTCCATGATACTAATCGTTATAGGTACAGGTCTTTTAAAACCTAATGTATCTAGTATTGTTGGAGAGCTATATGCAGAAGACGATAACCGTCGAGATTCTGGTTTCAGCATATTCTACATGGGAATAAACACGGGTGCATTCATTGCTCCGCTTATTGTCGGAACAGTTGGAATGAATTACAATTTCCACCTTGGATTCGGCATTGCAGCCGTTGGTATGTTTATTGGATTAATCGTCTTCATGGCTACAAAGAAAAAAAATCTTGGACTTGCAGGAATAACCCCTGTCAATCCTTTGGCTCCGAATGAAAAGAAATCTGTTTACACTAAGATTGGGCTAGCTATCATAATTATTGCCATCATTTGTGCAATCGCTATCTCAAATGGTCTCTTAACACTTAATAGCTTCATCGGGCTTGTTGGTATCCTTGGAATTCTAATTCCTACCATGTATTTTATTGTGATGTACCGTAGTCCGAAAACAACATCTGTTGAGCGTTCACGTTTACTAGCCTATATCCCTTTATTTATAGCAGCTGTCATGTTTTGGGCCATTCAAGAACAAGGCTCAACTATTTTAGCAAATTATGCTGATAAACGGACACAGTTAGAATTTGCAGGTTTTCACATTTCACCAGCATGGTTCCAATCTTTAAACCCATTGTTCATCATTACTTTAGCTCCTTTATTCGCATGGTTATGGGTTAAATTAGGGAAACGTCAGCCAACTATACCTCAAAAGTTTTCAATTGGCCTATTCTTTGCTGGTTTATCATTCCTAGTAATTTTGGTTCCCTCTTATTTTGGAGGAGCCGGTTCATTAGTTAGCCCATTATGGCTTGTACTTAGTTATTTCCTTGTAGTAATTGGAGAGCTATGCTTGTCACCTGTTGGTATGTCAGCTACGACTAAACTTGCTCCATCTGCGTTCTCAGCACAAATGATGAGTTTATGGTTCTTAGCCAATGCAGCAGCACAAGCATTAAATGCTCAAATTGTAAGATTTTACTCTGCGGACACGGAAATGGTCTATTTCGGGGCTATCGGAATCATTTCATTGATTTTAGGATTTATCCTATTGGCAATATCACCAAAGATTCAAGGCTTTATGAAAGGCTTACGTTAACAAATGTAAAGCCAGCTTCTCCTATCATGGACAAGCTGGCTTTTTTTGTTTTTCGTCAAAACTGTATGTTACTGGACTCTACCGGATTTTCATTATGCATTCCGCTTTGCGGGGATAATATCTATCACTTTCACGAACCAACGATACAAGAAATATCCCAAATATACCCCAATAAGGTTCAAGATCAGATCGTCTATATCCAAACTTCCTCTTTGAAAAACATACTGGCATATTTCTATGATTGAGATTGAGAAAAAGGGAATAAGAAATCTTGGAATACCGGTCATCTTTTTTCCCTTTCTGGATAGCAGGTACAATCCAAATGGAATGAATAATCCTATATTGGCACTTAGATTATAAAAAGAAACAAGCCAATTCGAATCACCAGTCAAATAAGTGCTGATTGTAGATAACGGGATAATGTTATACGAATATTCCTGTCCTTCAGGTCGGAAGAAAAGTAAAACTAGCAAAGAGAAACTATAACCACTTATCGCTACCTGCCAATACAATCGGGGTAGTTTTATTGTTTCCCCCCTGACCAATAAGACGATTATCAACACAGAGACTACAATACAAACCCATACAACCATGATCACCCAAGGGTTCAAATAGAATAGGAGTTGAAGAAAAATAGGTAGACCACCGAAGAATAACCCCTGTGAGAACAGAAGCGTAAGCAATAGCGTTTTATAAGTCATATGGGGCCCTCCTTCAAACGAATACCATTACATCCTAGGCTATTGAGGACATACCGTCAATATGAAAGATATAGCGCTTGGTACAACACTCATAAGATTTCCTACTTTTTCTCTCCGTTGACATACTCCCTTAACACGTAATTTCTGACCGACTTTTATTATATATATATATATATATATTGGTATCTATCGGCTATCGTACTGTTTAGCCAAGAAAGATACCGTGTCACCTGACTTCCACCTGACCCCCTTCATAAAGTCCATAACGATGGGTATTTTCAAATGGAACGACCACCGGGATAGGATAAAGTTGTCCTATTTTTTAAAATAGATTCATAAGATAAACGTGCACAAAAGTTCGGAGGGGAAAATCATGTTTATAGCTTTTGAAAAAGCCGTTCTTATAATGGGTTTACTTCGTTTGCTTTCGGGAAGTATAGAAATATTCGCAGCTATACTCATGTTAAGACTTAATGATATCGAAAAAGCGTTGGTTGTGAATAGTTCCCTCGCACTCGTTGGGCCTATAATACTTATTAGTACAACAGCTGTTGGTTTATTCGGGATGACCGAAAAGCTTTCCCTCTTTAAAGTTTCATGCATCTTTATAGGAGTGACCATTATATTTATTGGAATAAAAAGCGAATAATAAGCATAAAACAACCATTCTCAATAAATGGGATTGCCCATGATAAAACATTTCGGCACCTTTTTGATTTCACCAACGATATTTTCAGATTATCTACATATATGACAGCCATTTCTACAATTCACTTAATCAACTTCTTTAATCTCAATAAGAGAAGGGATTAGATATGGTGTGTAGTGTGGTATCTCGAAGTACTTGATATTGTTTCATTCACCATCCAGAGCTATCATTTCACTCGCAGTTTTTGACCGATTTCAAGGTAATTGGGTTTAACCTTAGGGTTCAGAGCTAAAAGTTTAGACACACTTGTTCCATATTTTATGGCAATGCTATAAAGAGTATCACCCTTTACAATCATGTGAGTGTTACTTGGTACCTCCTCTTTCCTTTTCAAATTGAATGATTTAACGATTCCATTGACATGTCCTTGAGCTAAATTTTCAATAAAAGCACTCTTTTTCAACTTAGAGGCATCAGAAACATTATCGATGAAGCCATTTTCAGTCAATAAAGCAGGCATAGTGGATTCCCGAAGCACATGTAAATTTCCCGTTCTTTGCCCACGATCTTTCAAATCCACAAGTTTCAGAATTTCAGCGTGGATATTATCCTAGTACTTTTTAGTAACCTGATTAGTGGATGTATAAATATAATCTTCATATCCTTGTCCACCACCGGCATTAATATGGACGGACAAAAAGAAATCAGCTCCCCAAGCATTTGCTTCGTTTGTCCGTGCCGATAAGGACGGATACGTATCTCCTGTACGACTCATCTTTGTCGATACATTCTTATACCGTGCAAGAAACTCCCTGATTTTTTTAGCAATTTTTAATGTAAGATCTTTTTCTTTCAATCCATTTCCTATAGTGCCTGAATCTTCCCCCCCATGACCTGGATCAATATATATTTTCACCATAATTATCACCTCCTATTAATTCTATGTATGTCCCCTATAAATGCTTGTACATATGTCATTTGATTACCCTCAAAGCAGTGATACACGACTAAAGAACTTGCATAATACAGGTATGGCCCTTATTAGAATGACAGTACAGCATATATTCTTTTAAATTCAAATGATTATTACATAAAAGTATGTTCTACTCTTTGAAACTAAAAAGAAAAGGCACTCATGTCTGATGAGTGCCCTACATGTTAATTATCTATTCCAAAACGGTCTGCAACGATTAGAGTTATTAACATTGCTTCCGCAGTCTAAATTTTCTTCCACTGTTTCATATACTTCCCGTTCCCTTACAGGATAATAATGTTCATTTCTAACAATGGTTCTATTTACATTGATAACTTCAGTAGGGTGTATATGCTTCACTACCCGTCGATTCACTCTGGTATTAACAACCGTTTCAGTTGGGCTAGTAATCACTTCTTCCCTTTGTTCACGGCACTTCCTACAATTACAACTCATTATAAAATCCCACCTTTAATTAGTTTTAGTACTTACAGTGTAGCTTATGAAGTAAGGTGGTAACTTGTACTAAACGAATACACTAATTTTTATATTGGTCAGGATAATATAAATGAAACCACTGAATGAGTCATTACTAGTCAAAAATAGATCATTTGTATTTATAATCAAAGTAATACAAGAATAAAGGAAGTTATACGGTTCCCCTCAACAACACTTCCAATTAAAGATAAAATGACCAAAATTGCCCGCTTACAATACTAATTCAATAGTGCTACTATTTATTTAGGTTTTTTTACCTATTTTAAATATAAGTCAAAAATTAAACACGGATTTTTAGAGTAAAACCAAGTTTTAAGGAGGAAATAGCATGGGATTCTTAGATGGATTAATCGGTAATGCTTCAACGATAAGTAAAGATGAAGCAATAAAAGAACTAGAACAGATTCTAGCGAATGGTGAGGATGTAGATGCTGCGTTTAAATTAATAAGAGATTTGATTGTATTTACAGACAAACGCCTTATATTAGTGGATAAGCAAGGAATTACTGGCAAAAAGGTAGAATACCATTCCATACCTTTTAAAAGCATTTCCCATTTCAGCGTAGAAACTGCTGGACACTTTGATTTAGACGCAGAATTAAAAATATGGATTTCAGGTGCACAAACACCAGCTGTATCGAAACAATTCAAAAAAGATAAAAGTATTTATGATATTCAAAAATTATTAGCTGCAGTCTGTGGGTAATTCAACGAATATTGATTAGCATAGTTGAAAGAACAAAGGCTTGTTTTGGGGACTCTTATATGGAAGAAAGTAATATTTAATATCAGTGAAATTAACACCAGCTTTCAGATGATAACCAATAGAAAATTGCCGAACTGTATACAATCCTGGTCTCTCGGGCTTTATGCTTGTTCACCCTTTGCACCTCCCGTTAAAAGACGGATATAATATGTAATTTATTCATTATGATTATACAATAAGTAATATATGCACATAAATCATTACTTATTGTATAGTATCTAGAACAAATTGCTTACATAACTATTCTGGTTTAATTTCAATTGTAAATGATCCTTCTTCTTTATGTATCTTCATATAGCGATTATCATCTTGATCCTCTTCGTACCAAGGTACATAAATATTTTTTAGGGGCTTTTCATCTGAATCTAATAGTTGGATGTACACAATGTCATGGTAATTAAATAACCGCCCTAGAATATTAGGTCTGTCTTCCACCTTATTACTTGAAGGATTATTAATATATGCACCAAGAAGATCATCATTATCCGTTGGGGAGTATTCAAGTTCTGTTTGGTGCGTATATGAAATTTCTAAATCTATACGGCTGCTATGATAAGAATTTTCTAATGCATGATCATCCTTTAAAGGTGTTAGTTCAGCATATGTTAGACCTAAAACACGCTCTGTTGGAATGACAATTGATTCACAATTCTCAAAAACCACTTCTATGTACTTAGCATTATCCATTTGAGCTCACTTCCTTTTTATTATCTATATAGGTAATTATAACAATAAAGGTAAAGTAAAATGTGATTTATTCATACAATCCCTTTCTTCCTAAACTTACTTGACCTTTTTAATTCACGATGACACTTAATTTTAACTTTACTTTATAAGAAGTCGTGTGAAACATACTTAGAAAGTATCAAAGTTAATATAAATAAAATAAAGCCCGTCAGATAAAGTAGAAGTTCAGTTGTGCCATTAAAGCGCCCTTTTATGGAATAACCAAACAGCTTCTTATAGCTTATTTAGTCTAATAAAAGTTCCATAAAATACTGAAAAGAAAACAATAAAAGGAGGTAGGTTATTTTAATAAATCATCGACCATGAGTCTCCAAATCATGTGATGATAGCCTTCGTCCCAATAATTCTCTAAGAAATAATCAGGATCTCCATATTTCTTTTTCCAGATTTTTTGTGCACTTATATATCCACTATCTAAACAAAATTCTTCTATACCCTTATTATGCAGTGTCAAATATATTTTATTTAATAGTAAATTACCTATACCCTTCCTTTGGAGTCAGGATCCACAAATACTGTACCCACCTCGTTTAGATTTTTTAAAGCATTATCTGTACATTTACTTATAAGATCGCTTGCTGCACCGTATTCAATTGTACCGATTATTTTATCTCCATCTAAAGCAATCAGAAAAAATCGTTTTTCACCATTACTTTCCAAGTCACTTTCTAAGTAGGTTTTCTTAGCTTCAATTTCGTTTTCTATGTCCTCTAGCTTATCCCCTATACCTTCTTTAATAAATATATCAGTTATTACTGTTCTAAAAAATTGATTTAACTCTTTTATATCCTCAGTTCTTGGCCTTCTAATCTCTAAGTTAAGCACTCTAGAGCCTCCTTAAACTTAATACCAATTATTTAAAATTACTGTTAAGGACTTAATCATTTTTTTCAACAAAGGTGTTTATCATATTACAGATAAGCGCCCTTTAACAGAATAACAAAGCAATTCCAAGGTTTGTTTGAGTAAATATTTGCTTAATCCCCATTTGTTAAGGTTACATGTTCATCAATTGCACATTTTATATTTTCTTTAATGTTATAAAAATGAGGGGCGATCTTAAAAATAGAGTTGAAATATTGAGCCTAATCTACCTTTCTTGCTTATATGATTGATATTGATATTCTATTTATTATCCTTTTTTCCTCCTATTCTTATTTACCTATCCTGCTCGGTTAGTTGAATAGAGGGAAAAATAATATAGTTAAAATAAACCCCTATTATCGGCATCACCGAAGAAAAAACGAATAACATCTTTCACTAAGATTAAAGTTCAACTCTCAACTTATAAGTTGAGAGTTGAACTGCGACATAAAATTGATAGTGAATACTGATGTAGTAGGGCTAAAGGTTAAGTGAACAATTTCGGTGCATATATAAACAAAGTTTTGTCGTGAGTTGAGTGTGGGTGTTTTGTGTATTTAAAAAGTAAACATAAATATAAAGTATTCACCCACAAAATAAAAACCCTCAACGCTTAGAGCGTCAAGGGTTCAAAGAATTAATACGTGCTCATATATTGTTCGCGTTCCCAAGGGTGAACTTGTGTGCGGAACATATCCCACTCGATTTCTTTTGCTTCGATGAAGTGTTCAAGTAAATGGTCACCTAGAGCATCCTTGATGACTTTATCCGCTTTTAATGTTTCTAATGCAGCGTATAAAGTAGATGGAAGATCGATGATGCCTTCTGCTTCACGTTCTTCTTTGTTCATGACATAGATGTTACGGTCCACTGGAGCTGGAGGAGTCAGGTTATTTGCGATTCCGTCTAGACCCGCTTTTAGGATGACCGCAAGTGCAAGGTATGGGTTTGCTGCTGGATCGACACTACGTACCTCAACACGAGTACTTACTCCACGTGAAGCCGGGATACGGATTAATGGGCTACGGTTTTTAGCGGACCAAGCAACATAGCAAGGTGCTTCATAACCAGGTACTAAACGTTTGTATGAGTTAACAGTTGGGTTAGTTACCGCTGTAAAGTTTGGTGCATGTTTGATGATACCCGCGATAAATTGTTCAGCTGTTTTGCTTAATTCTAATTTACCTTCTTTATCGTAGAAAGCATTTTCGCTTCCCTTAAATAGAGATACGTTACAGTGCATACCTGAACCATTCACACCGAATAGTGGTTTTGGCATGAACGTTGCATGTAAACCATGTTTACGGGCAATCGTTTTAACGACCAATTTGAATGTTTGGATGTTATCACAAGCTGATACAGCGTCTGCATATTTCCAATCGATTTCGTGTTGTCCTGGGGCAACTTCGTGATGCGATGCTTCAATTTCAAAGCCCATTTCTTCCAGTTCAAGAACGATATCGCGACGGCAGTTTTCCCCTAAGTCAGTAGGTGCAAGGTCAAAGTATCCACCTTTATCATTTAATTCTAGAGTTGGTTCGCCTTGAGCATCTAGTTTGAATAAGAAGAATTCAGGTTCAGGTCCTAAGTTAAAGTTCGTGAAGCCCATTTCTCTTGCTTCAGCGAGAATTCGTTTTAGGTTAGCACGAGGGTCCCCATCAAAAGGTGTTCCATCTGTATTGTAGATATCGCAAATCAGACGAGCAACTTTACCTTTTTCTGATGTCCAAGGGAAAACCACCCATGTATCTAAATCAGGGTACAAATACATATCTGATTCTTCGATGCGTACGAAACCTTCAATGGAAGATCCATCAAACATCATTTTATTATCAAGTGCTTTTTCCAATTGACTAACTGGAATTTCTACATTTTTGATTGTTCCTAGGATATCAGTGAATTGCAAACGAATGTACTTTACATTTTCTTCTTTTGCTAAACGAGTAATATCTTCACGTGTAAACTTTGCCATTTTCAATTCCCCCTAAATAATAGTTCATATTGATATTTCATTTGAAAAAACGCGACATATCACCTTGTCGGAGAGATGTGCGATTTCTAGTGCCTTGGAGAAGCTCTGCTCGTAAAAGCTTACGCAATTCGTCATCACTTAAGTCACGTCTTATTTTCTCCGCCTGTTCAAGATCTTGTGATTTCGGTAAATTTTGTTCTTTTACAGTAAATATCTTCTTAATGCCAGCGAGATTGACGCCTTGTTCGATCAAGTCTTTAATCTCAAGGAGTCTATCAATATCGTTTAAAGAAAAAACGCGCCGGTTTCCGTCTGTTCTCATAGGAGTAATTAATTGATGCTCTTCGTAATATCGAATTTGACGTGCAGACAAATCAGTCAGCTGCATCACAATTCCGATGGAAAAAAGAGGCATAGAACGCCGAATGTTGTTGCCGCTCATTCTTTGCATCCTCCTTTGTTTATCTTGATATAATCATAGTATATGGTATTTAATATGTCAAGGTGATGTTACCTTTTATGACATAAATTATTCATAAAAATTGAATGATTTGTAACCCATTGAATATTATGACTATTTTTCTTCATGAGAATCCAGACATGCTGGGTTCTCACGAAGTGTATTTCTTAAACTAACGGCTACCATCTCACGTTACAAATGTATCAATTCTTTCTCCATTAACGAGTTCACCGCGGTCAATACAGCCATTTTTACATGGGCATATGTTAAGCCACCTTGAACATAGGCAACATAAGGAGGCCTTGTCGGTCCATCTGCCGTCAGTTCAATGCTAGCTCCTTGGATGAATGTTCCTGCAGCCATGATTACATCATCTTCATACCCTGGCATATAAGCAGGGTATGGAGTAACATGTGAATTAATTGGGGATGCATATTGAATTGCCTGGCAAAAAGCCACCATTTTATCTTTATCATCGAATTGGACAGACTGAATTAAATCGGTACGTTTTGCATCCCAACGAGGGTATGTATTCATCCCGATTTTTTCTAAAAAGGCTGCTGTGAACATCGCACCTTTTATCGCTTGCCCGACGACATGTGGGGCAAGGAAGAATCCTTGGTACATTTCCTGTAGGCTATATAGTGAAGCCCCTGCCTCCGCTCCAATACCTGGGGACGTCAAACGATAGGAACACGCTTCAACTAAATCTTTTTTACCGACAATGTATCCGCCAGTCTTCACAATTCCGCCACCTGGATTTTTAATGAGAGAACCCGCCATAAGATCTGCCCCGACATGACAAGGCTCTTCCGTTTCCACAAATTCGCCGTAGCAATTATCCACGAAAACAACGATTTCTGGATTGATTTCCTTTACGAAAGAAATCATTTCCTTTATTTCATCGATTGTAAAGGAAGGACGAGTCGCATAGCCCTTTGAGCGTTGGATGCCTATCATTTTCGTTTTCGGATTGATCGCTTGTCTGACGGCTTCAAAATCCACACTTCCCGATTCCATTAACGGTACCGCATCATAACCTATTTGAAAATCGCGTAAGGACCCAATTCCAGAACCCCTGATCCCGACAATTTCTTCTAATGTATCGTATGGCTTTCCAGTTATGTATAGCAATTCATCGCCTGGACGTAAAATCCCAAATAAGGCAGTGGATATGGCGTGTGTACCTGAAATGATTTGAGCACGAACCAGTCCTGCTTCCGCACCAAAAACATCGGCATATATTAATTCGAGCGTATCACGTCCGATATCATCATATCCATATCCTGTTGTTGGGTTAAAATGCGAATCACTCACACGGTGCTTCTGATAGCTTTGCAATACGCGAAATTGATTGGTCTCGATTCTTTCATCTACTTGCTTATGTAATGGAAAAATCGTCGCTTCGACTTCTTGGGCGATTGTTTTTAAGACTTCTCCATGCTTTAACTGCTGATACATCCAAATTCCCCTTTTATAATGAGTATTTCTCTAGCTGTCCAATTATTGAATGATCAGCTAGACAAAAACCTTTGCATTCATATCTTTCCGATTCTTCATTAAAGGAGAGAGTGCGCAAAATGGTTTCATTTTTCAGCTGTGATAGTAGTTTACCCTCACTGGAAGGTAAGAAAACATTATACGGTATCATTTTCTCAATGACGTACTTTTCAATTTCTTCCATGATTGTTTCCAGGTCTTTTTGGTCATAGGCACTGATTAATAACGAATCATTACTGGAAGACCTTAAAAAGTCGACGTGAACCCTATCCTTCTTATTATACAACGTTAGCTGGGGAATGGAAGAGACATCTAAGTCATTTAATAGGTTGTGAACCGTTTTCTCATGATTAAAATAATCCGAGCTAGACGAATCGACAACGTGGAGCAACAAGTCCGCTTCCTTCACTTCCTCTAATGTCGAGCGAAAGGCTGCAATCAGGGAAGTCGGCAAATCCTGAATGAAACCGACGGTATCGGTCATTAGTACAGTGAAGCCGCTAGGAAGAATCGCTTTTCGCGTCATTGGATCGAGAGTGGCGAATAACAGGTTTTCTTCAAAAGAATCCGCTTCTGTCAAACGGTTGAACAAGGTTGATTTACCAGCGTTCGTGTAACCAACCAGAGCAACCTGAAACGCCTTATTTCGTTTTCTCCTTTCACGATACCTCTCACGATGCTTCACGATTCCACTTAGTTGTTGCTTGATTTCATCAATTTTCCCTCGAATGTGACGGCGGTCACTTTCGAGCTTCGTCTCTCCCGGTCCCCGCGTACCGATTCCGCCTCCTAATCTGGACATGGCTGTACCCTGCCCGGCTAAACGGGGCATTAAATATTGGAGCTGGGCAAGTTCCACCTGGAGCTTACCTTCCCTCGACCTGGCTCGCTGAGCAAAAATGTCCAGTATAAGCTGAGTCCTGTCAATCACCCTCGCCTCGAGGAATTTAGAAAGGTTCCGGATTTGACTCGGTGATAATTCATCATTGAAAATGAATAAATCAGGCTCCAATTCCGCTTCCAGGTTTTGTAGTTCTTCTATTTTCCCTTTGCCTATATATGTAGACGGATGAACCCGTTCTCTTTTTTGTGTAATGGTCATCAATACCTCGCCATTTGCTGTCTTAGCTAACGACGCCAGCTCCTCCAGTGAATAGCGGAAATGCTCCTCATCCTCTGTCGTTTGACAACCAATCAATACAGCGGTTTCCCTTATTGCCTGTTCCAATTCACACACCACCTAAACAATTTTCATCCATCATACCAAATAAATGGCCACATATAAAATTTTCCTGAAAACAGGGCCAGTAACCATATTAATATCACCCGTAACATGCTAAAATCAAGTTTGGCTTTACCATAAATCTGAAATGACATAGAGGGAAAAGGATATGACGTGGGAAGTATTAACCTTCATTGGTACAATTGCATTTGCCATAAGTGGAACCATCATTGCAATGGAAGAAGAGTATGATATTTTAGGAGTATATATTTTAGGAATTGTTACGGCTTTCGGGGGAGGCGCGATTCGGAACCTTTTAATCGGCGTGCCTGTATCTGCGCTTTGGGATCAAAGCCTCTATTTCACCGTCGCCCTGGTCTCAATCACCATCGTTTTTCTTTTCCCTACCAATCTATCAAGGCATTGGGACAGATGGGGAAACTTCAGTGATGCCATTGGACTCTCTGCGTTTGCTATCCAAGGTGCCATGTATGCAGTGGAACTAAATCATCCAATTAGCGCCATTATCGTGTCCGCGGCACTAACCGGTTGTGGTGGGGGAATAATCAGGGATGTACTTGCCGGGAGAAAACCGTTAGTCTTTAGAAAAGAAATCTATGCCGTTTGGGCAATCATCGCAGGTTTGGCTCTAGGCAGTGGACTTTTCTCACAAGCATGGCATTTATACACACTCTTTATTTTCGTCACTTTATTCCGCGTGCTATCTTACACCTACAATTGGCACCTTCCTAATAAAAAATGGGTCCCGAAAATATAAATGCGAAAGGCCAGCCACGTTTAATGGCGGGCCTTTCTGTTGTCACTCCTTCTCATCATCCTCAAAAACGAGATCTTGACTGGTCAGTGTAAGCAGGTCGACCTTTTCAAACGTATCTTCTATTAATAGGCGCATGGCCTGCGCCCTTATCGATTTTTCAAGTACATTCCGAATATAACGTCCATTAGAAAACGACACCACTCCACGATCGGAACGTAATACAATCAAATGTTCCTTTAACTTCCTTTCGGCATCCCGGCTCATAATATATTCACGCTCTTGCAACATGAGGCCAGCTATCTCCATTAACTGATCGATTGTATAGTCCGGAAAATCGACGACTAGTGGAAACCTCGAATAAAGCCCTGGATTGAGACTTAGGAAATAGTCCATTTCACGAGAATAACCTGCTAAGATTAAGATGAATTCGTGTTGGCGATCTTCCATATGCTTGACAAGCGTATCTATCGCTTCTTTGCCAAAATCCTTCTCTCCACCTCTTCCCAAAGAGTAGGCCTCATCGATAAATAATATGCCACCTATTGCCTTTTTAATCAGATCACGTGTTTTTTGGGCTGTATGACCAATATATTCACCGACCAAATCGGCGCGTTCCGCTTCAATCAAATGCCCTTTAGAAAGGACATTCATCTTTTGAAACAACTTACCAATCAATCGGGCAACGGTAGTCTTACCTGTTCCTGGATTCCCTTTAAACATCATGTGAAGTGCTTGCTGACCAGTCTTCAGCCCTCTGGTCTCACGTTGTTTGTTTATGTAAATCCAAGCGTATATTTCCTTTATCATGCGTTTCATCTCATCCATTCCAACCAGTGCCTTCAGTTCGTCTTCTATTTCCTTCAAAGCCACATGTTGTTGGGGAATTTCTTGGACCAACACTTCTTTGACCGGCAAATCTTTCTGTAGTGATTTTGTATTTTCCGCATTAAAAACGATATTGATTTGCCCGTTATTTTTCATACGGATCGGTTGTTCCAATGTCTTCACCTCTCCATCTTGGACCCTAAACTTTTAAACCATTCATTTAACATGAAACACACACGGACCTTTCGGGTCATTTTATGTTTTCCCTTCGCCAATATCTCCGTCTAATTTACTTTTGTAAATATTGGGTTTTTCAGTTAGCTTTCTTGTCTATAAAGGGGCTTTCGACAATTTATCTCCTATTCATCATTTCTTTCATTCATGTCATTTCCTGCGCTTTCCCGAGAAATGATTCTTCCTTCCATATATATATTCAAAACGAACAAGTAAAATAATCGAATCCTTGAAAAAGATACAAGCTCTTAGCACAAAAAAACAGGCCGCCCTGTGGGCCGCCTGTCATTTTGCTATCATGTATATGGTTATTCCTTCACTTCGTAATCAATTTGAACATTACGCTGTGGAGCGAATGTGGATATAGCATGTTTGTATACCAATTGCTGCTTACCTTCGGATTCGAATAACACAGTGAAATTATCAAACCCTTTAACCTGGCCCCTGATTTGGAAACCATTTAATAAGAAAACCGTCACATACGTCCCATCTTTTCGTAATTGATTAAGAAATTGGTCTTGAATATTTACGGATTGCTTCATGATTTAGTCCTCCTCTTTTCTCTCTAAATTTATGTATTCGCCTTCTTTGAAAAGCTTTCCTGCTACAAATCCAGATATTTCATTTATTTTTTTTGTAAACCCTTCGATGTCCGTCATATTAAACCAGATTACATCCATTTTATTTCGGAACCAGGTCAATTGACGTTTTGCATATCGGCGTGAGTTTTGCTTCAAAGAATCGATCGCTTCTTCCACCGAAGCCCGGTCTTCAAAGTAGTCGTATATCTCTTTGTAACCAATTGCCTGTATCGATTGGCAATCCCTCAATCCTTGATCATAAAAAGATTGTACCTCTTCAATCAATCCGGCTTCCACCATTCCATCAACTCGTTGGTCAATACGTTCATATAACTTGTCCCGATCCATTGTCAGTCCTATTATGCATGTATCATATTTCATTTCCGTGGGTTGTTGATTCATCTGCTCACTCATTGTTTTTCCTGTACAGTGGTAAATCTCAAGTGCACGAATCACCCTTCTTACATTATTAGGGTGTATTCTTTTAGCACTTTCTGGGTCCACACTCCGCAATTGGTCAAAAACAGGATCAATTCCTGCTTCGTTGACTTGTTTTTCGAGCTGTTCCCTATATAGAGGATCGGATGGCGCTTCAGAGAAATGATAATCATAGATTACCGATTGAATATATAAACCCGTGCCTCCTACTATGATAGGGAGTTTGCCTCTGCCCTGAATATCCTCAATGCAAGCATTTGCCCGCTTCTGAAACTCAGCTGCACTGAATGGTTCATCCGGCCCCTTTATATCAAGTAGATAATGGGGAATGCCTTCCATCTCTTCTCTTGTGATCTTTGCAGTTCCAATATCCATTCCCTTATAAACCTGCATGGAATCCCCACTGATTATTTCTCCATTAAATCGCTTGGCCAACTCAATGCTCAGTTTCGTCTTGCCTACTGCCGTCGGTCCAATAATGACTAGAAGTTTTCCTTTTTGTTGTGTCAACTTTATTCACTGCCTTATATGATTTTTTTTTATCTTATCACAAAACGCCACAAAAGCAGTTAAACATCTAACCATTATATCCATTCCTTACTCATTTATTCACATCGGCGAATATATCTCCTTAACAAGTTAGCGAAGGTTCTGATTCAACGCTTGGAGTACTGTCTGTAAATCCACATGACTAAGGGCATGATCCCATAAACGGGTTCATGCCCCTAAACATCCCTAACAAAATAAAGCATCTCACTTTTTGGGCGGTCTATTTGTAAAAACTTCATTCCACAGGTATTAAGACCGTTACAGTCGTTTCTACTTCATTCGAATCTACTGATATCTCACCGTTGTATCTTCTTACTAGATCCTTAACGATAAACAGACCTTGACCACGCTCTTTTCCTTTTTCTTTCTTTTTAGTGGAAAATCCACTTATATAAATCTTTTCCAGATCCCCCCTACTAATCATCTGTCCTGAATTCGTAACGGTGAATCTATATTTTCCTTTATCCTTTTTACAAATGATATTCATACGCCGCTCTTGCTCAGGTATTTCAATCGTAGCTTCTATGGCATTATCTATTATATTTGATAACAATTTAATTAAATCTATCGTCTTAATCGTATCGAAAGAATCCGGAGAAATATCAAGGCTTATATCAATATTATAGTTTTGGGCAGACAGCCTTTTCGTTTCCAACAGCACCGATAACCCAGGGTGTGTAACGTCCATTTCCATGGATTCTATGGTATGGATCTCCTTAGAGAGACCTGTTAAGTATTCTAATGCTTTATCTTTTTCTCCAAGTTTTAAAAGACCGTGTACGACCTGAATGTGATTGGAGAAGTCATGCCTTAGGGAACGAACAGATGCCATAAGAGATTGAAACTCCGCCCTGTACGTATCCTCAGTATCCCCTACCTCTCGTATCAACTCTTTTCGATACCATCTTTGCATGATTGTAAAAGCAATGGCCAGGATAATGACAAAAGCGCCCGAATAAATCAGATTAAAAATGCTGCTATTGATAACCTCATCGCTTATTGCGTGAATATCTTCAGCACTCGCATCCACTCCTAAAAAACCAATTACGGAGCCTTCCTTATCCTTTATGGGAACTCCTACAGTCATATACTTCCCATATATGGGGTCATCCAGAATATCCGTGATGAAGTTTTCTCCCTTATAGGCCTGTCTGACCTGGCGTTCGGGGACCGTGCATAGTTCCCCAATTTCAGGTTCTCTTTTAACGTTTTCTGGGAGACCTGCAATCATGGTCCTTGACTCTTGGGGGTTTTCCACTTTTAAAGTATAGATGTGTACAACGCCAACATTTTCACGGACATTCTCTAAATAGGCTTTAATATCCTCATATTCTTGGCTCTTTACTGGGTTTTTAAGAAAGCGTTTATAGGCTTCTATATCCAACGTACTAGCAACAGACTTAGCAACCAAGAGATTTTGATTGGCCACAGACCTTTGAACAGTATTTTTGATATTTAAATAAGAAGTAAACATATTAAGAAGGACAAATCCAAGTAACAATAGGAATATCATTATAATGAATGCTTTTACCTTTTTATTTTTCATAAAATTCTATATACCCCATCTCTTGAAGTTGAAAATCGGATATTATACTATAATTTTACTATAATTACAGAGAAAGAAATATAGTAAACTTATTTTATATCGATTATCATAGGTATATTTAATCACAAAATGAATAAATAAGATAATGACACAACGTTCTAAATATTCCTTTTTCTAGACTTCAACAAGTGTGAAAGGACCCTGGACCATTAATCTTTAATGGTCCAGGGTCCTTTTTTCGACTATCATGCTTTATTAATTGATTTCATTTAAATTTCCTCAGGGATTTTTAGTCCCTCGATAAAGGATTTGAAACTTTCTGCCACTTTATAAATATTTTCATCCTGACTGGAGGGATCTGCGTACCACCCCTGATCCCAAAAGAAGATTCCTTGTTCTTCATCATTGTTTATCAACAGGATTTTTCCTGCACAGGTATCGTTGCCGATTATAATGCAATTTGTATGTAAACCATCTTTATTATTTTCATGCAACTTTTGTAAATCAAGCTGTTCACTATCGATATCCAACCCATATAACACGTCTAACGATACAAGTGTGTCCAATGCCTCTACATAAAACTTACCATTTTGAACGGTAGTGGTCCCTCCGTTATATTCAAGGAGGAAATGTTTATAATCAGCCGGAATCTCGAAACCGACATACCTCTCAAAGTTATTGACCGCTTCCTGTGTTGCTTTGCCGTATCCAGTGATTTTCCTCATCCTATCAACTCCAGTTCGTTTTAATAAAAAACTACATTAGCCACCTATATGCCTAAACTTAAATGTAACCAGGGGATAACTCCGAAGATATATGTTGATTGCAGTTGTCTTTCAATAGCCCCTTTAATATCTCTTTTTACAATAAATAACAATTTCTAATTATAATTGTACTATACCATGTAGATTTTCATAATTCTTGGGGAAATAGTACGTTTTCATCAAATTTCCCACTCGTTGCTTGTAAAAGAAAACTTCACTATAACTATTATTCCCCATATTTATCCTATACCACTTTCTTAAAATATATTAACATAATTTCGTTTGTTTTTTTCAGTATTTTCTGCAAATAAAAAGGAAAAATAAAGGTGTTGACATAGTTCATCTTTACGTTGCTATGTCAACATCCCCCAGCCTCAGTTACAACTTATTTCTATTCTTTTCCTCATTTTCACTTATTTTATCTAGCATTGAAATCGTATCTACCAAGTGATTATTAAATATTTGACGTGCTATTGAAAGAAGTTCCACAATCATGGGGTCTCTTAGTGAATAGACCACGCGATTTCCATCTTTCGTTCCTACGACAATATTTTTCGCTCGTAAAACGGTTAGCTGCTGGGAAACTGCGGATCCTTCACTACCAATGAGATTTTGGATTTCATTTACGTTTTTATCTCCTTCTGACAATAACTCGAGAATTTTTATTCTCAAGGGATGTGCAAGTGCCTTAAAAAACTCCGCTTTAAATTGTTGCATCTCAAGATTCAATGATAATTCTCCTCTTCAATTTAATTAACTGGAAAAGGCCCGTCTTCTTTCCTCAATACCTTTGGTGAGATCCCCTGATAAAGCCGAACATTCTCTAAAGGCAAAGTGCTTGCAGCCAAGACACTTATTCCTATTTAACTGTTCAAGAGCGTAATCAATCGCTACTCCTGTATGATCAAAAAAATGATCTTTCCCAATTACTTCATATAAGCCAGTTTTGATCAGAAGCGTTTTAGGTTGTGGTTTGATTCCAGAAATCAAAACGAGACCGTGTTTAGAAAAATGATGAACGATGTTAGAAAGATAAGACTCACCAGTGGTATCCAACAATGGGACTTGTCCCATTCTTAAAAGCAGTACCTTTGGTTTGGAATGGGTTGTCCCAATAATAGACTGTTCAAAAGTTTGGGCTGCACCGAAAAAGAGTGGCCCTTCCACATTATATATACTAATCTGTGGACAATCATGCGTAGATGTAACTACTCGGCTATCAACCTGTTGATGTTTATTATTGGGATTAGGCAATACTTTTTCAGTTACTATTGTATCACTCATTCGTTTTATAAATAAAAGGACGGCTAAAATAAGCCCCACTTCTACGGCGCTGGTTAAATTTTCAAATACCGTCAATAAGAATGTTATAACTAGAATGAGTGAATCTGTCGTTTTGATTTTGACCATATTAAAGAAAAGATGCCTCTCACTCATATTCCAAGCAACCACCATCAATATCGGAGCCATACTTGCCAACGGCACCTTTGAGGCGTACGGTGCAAACAGCACTAAAACCAAGAGGACGACTATGCCATGAACCACACCGGATACCGGGGAAACAGCCCCGTTTTTAATATTGGTAGCCGTTCTTGCGATTGCACCTGTCGCTGGGATTCCACCGAATAGAGGCGTAATTATATTAGCAACGCCTTGACCAATCAATTCCTTATTACTATTATGCTTACTACCGGACATCCCGTCTGCCACGACTGCTGATAATAATGATTCTATTGCTCCTAGCATGGCTATGACAAGCGCGGGTCGAATTAAAAGTTGAATGCGATCTAAAGTAATCTCAGGAAATTTGAACTGTGGCAAATTATTTGGAATTTCCCCATATGTTGAACCAATCGTTGCTACTTGACCCGGAAATAAGAAAGTGGCAACCAATGTCGAACAGATAATGCCGATTAGTGGCCCTGGAATCTTTGGAAAGAACCTAGGTGTGCCTAAAACAGCCATTAAACAAATACCTGCGGTTAATACGCTGTACATGTTCATGCTTTGAATATGCATGAATATTTCCTTTACATTATTAATGAATTCTTCGTGTTTCTCCACACCAGACAATCCCAGAAAGTTCGGAACCTGGCCCACAAATATGATGACAGCAATCCCAGCGGTAAACCCAATCGTTACAGGTTTGGGAATAAACTTAATTAATGAGCCTAATTTAAAAATCCCCATTAAGGTTAGGATGATTCCTGCTAAAAATCCAGCAATTAATAAGTTTTCAAACCCATATGTCATTACAATCCCAAATAAAATCGGGATAAACGCACCTGTTGGCCCACCTATTTGAAATTTCGAACCCCCTAATAGGGAAATCAATACTCCGGCAATGATTGTCGTGTATATCCCATATTCAGGTTTTACACCTGAAGCTATAGCAAATGCCATGCCTAATGGAATGGCAATTACACCGACTACGAGTCCAGCTATAAAATCTTTTTGTAAAGATTGAAAAGAATAATCTTTGTATCTTCCATCAATAAGCCAATTTCGCTTCATAAAAAAGCACTTCCTTTTTTTATTTTTGTATATCTGATTATTTGAATATACGATTATTAGAATTTAACCCTTTCTCTTCTTTTTGTCAAAGGTCATTTTAAAGAAGGGGGTAATTCAGTAGGAAGCGTGAATCATTTATTTTTGATACAGTACCTTTTAATGGGTCCTTTCTATATATATTTGGCAAAAAAAGAAGCACTTAACCCATTGGTCAAATGCCTCTTTTTACTAACTTCCTTCCACTATATATTTTCCCTGTACGTAATTGTCCTTTCATTCTGTTTCAGGGAAAAAGATTTGAGCTGTACGGATATCGACTAAAGCGGGTAACTCTGACTGCAAAGCTTCTGTGATGGATGCTTCCAAGGAGTTATCCTCTTCGACATGCACACCCTTCCATCCACAGGCTTCTGCTACCTTTACGAAATCAGGATTTGTCAGACCCACGCCCACTTCATCCCCTCCCTCAGCTTTAATTTTATCCCGTTCCATTTGTAGTGATTCATTATTGAGTACGAAGATGGTAATCTTAATGCCGTATCGTTTGGCTGTCAGTAAGTCAGCAAGTGTCATCTGAAGGCCTCCGTCACCGACAACGGCTACTACTTGTTTTTCCGGTTCGGCTAATTTGGCAGCCATTGCAGCTGGAAGACCAAACCCCATCGTTCTCCAATATCCTGAAAATAGAACCCTTTGGTTTTGTTGGCGCAAGATTCTATTCGTCCAAACAGTTACATCCCCAGTATCGATTGCCAGGATCGCATCTGGATCTATCGTCCTTTCAATCGCTCGAATAATCCTTGCTGGGTGTATAGGAGAACCTTCGCTATTGCCTTCCTGTTCCAATTGCGCTGACCATAATTCTTTCACTTCCCGGCAACGACCGACCCACTCATCATTCTTGTTGTGCCCTTTTAATCCAAGATTCAATTGAGGAATAACCTCTTCAGTATTACCTTTAATACCGATTTCTACGGGTATGCTTTTTTCGATCTTGTCAAAATTACTGTCTATCTGTATAATCTTCGCATCGGTTGGCACATATCCTTCGGGCCACCAAGTAACACCGGCAAGCAATACGACGTCAGCCTCCAGGAAGGCGCTCTTCGCATATGGATTGCCGCCTTCCCCGATGCCTTGTAAAAGATTTGGAGAGTTTGCCTCGAAAGCGCCCTTACCCCCAAGGCTAGTAAGAATGGCAGCACCCCACGTATCCGCAAGCATCTCAATCGCTTCTGAAGCACCACGGGCACCGGCTCCAGCCAGTATCATAGGTTGTCTCGCTGTTTTCATTACCTCAAGAATCCGATTCTTGCTTTCTTCTTCCAGCGAGGAAGTACTTTTAACAAGTAAAGGTAAACGCCTTGGTCGCACTTCCGTTTTTTTATCGAAAAAATCCTTGGGTATGGAAAGGTGAGTAACCCCTCTCTGGCCAAGCGATTTTTGGGCCGCTTTGTGCATCACTTCAATAATGGCATCCGGGCTGGTCAAATTCACACTATAAGAAGCAAACGGCTTCACAAGTTCCTGTTGATTCACATATTGTTGAAAATCCGTTCCTATTTTATCACTCGGAGCCTGCCCTGTTATGGCCAACACCGGTGCTTTATCGGAATAGGCATCACCAAGTCCATTAAGCAAATTAGTGACCCCAGGTCCCATGGTCGCGGTACACACACCCAATCCCCCTGTTAACTTGGCCTCCGCCGAAGCCATTAAAGCGGCTACCGATTCATGCTTAACAGCAATGAATTTAATATTTTCTTGATTCGACAGTGCATCAATCAGTCCAATTATCGTATCTCCCACCACTCCATAAATTCTTTTCACATTCATGAGTTGTAATTGTTGAATGATTAACTCGGCAACTGTATTCTTAGAATGCTCCAAAATCCTTCAACCCTCTCGTTTTTATTACTTGCGTTAATTTATCCTATTATTTTTTACACTAATCTCCTTTCTTTTAAACAAATGTATTGAATTTTATTTTTTTTATAGTTAGTTCTATCAAAAAAGCCATCTGAGCATTAACAGATAGCTTTTATACTTGTATGGATTTCTCATCATCTTTCTATTACGTATATCACTATAGCAACATACAAAATATTTTTTAAAAAAAGGATACTGATAATGCATGAAATAATTAATATTGAGGATATACGAAAGATAGCCATGTATTTTTTATCCAGTGATCCCCGCTTGTATTATGTATGGAAAAACAACATCATTTCATGATGGAAATGAACATTTAAGGAATTACAAGATAAAGCGTTAATTAAAAAGGGCAGGCCAGGGCACCCAATCAAAAATGATTGAGTGCCCTTTTACTATTTATAAAGTACGTTCATCCTGATTATATGATTTTATAATCATCATAAGTAATTATTAACCTACTCATGGACACAGTTTCTGCACGTATCCTGTTTTTATCTCGACAATATGCGATAAGCGAACTATTGGGAAGTTTGGCCGTACAATTCCATTTGTTATGCTTTTTAGAATATCTGGAGGAAATCTGAATCATTTCTCCATGAACTTTTAATAATCGACGTTTGATCAAAGGCATCATCTCCAATACAAGTAATATCTTATACCCTGATTTTAGAGAGTTTATTCGTAAAAACTAAAAGAAATACAAAAAAGTAAGAAAATTATAGGTATTTTATAGGAATGAAGCCTATTTCTAAGGTGAATTCTCAAAAAAACCATAAAAATGGAGAATATAGAAGATATTCAAGTTTCCCGATGATACCACGAAAAATGTCCCCTGGCTTACACGAACATAAATAATAACTTTAAGTTATATTCATATTGTAAAAAACTATTTGAAATTAACAGTCGGTAGACGTATGATTAGGAGTGTTAGGATAGAGACACGTGAGTTCAGTAAGTTAATAGGTTCTATCAAAGGAACTACATATCAGTATGGGCCTCTAGTAGCGATAACTTTTTAAAGAGATTTTCAAAGTTATAGTTTCTGACTTCGATAGTAATGTGACTTTGCATCCTAATTAGCAAATTAAGTTCAACGCAAAGGGGAAATAGATATGGCAGATGTAGTCTCAAAATCAAAACCTGAAAACGAAACACTTAATATCTCTGCAAGCCAGGAACAAAGAGATATCCTAGATCAACTTTTAAACCCTGAGGTTCAACAATCACTGAATAATTTAGTAGAACAATTACCAAAATTAACGGAATTGGTTAATATTTTGACAAAGTCATATGATTTTGCTCAATCTGTTGCAACTGATGAAGTATTGAAAAATGATACAGTCAGTGCTATTTCAGAAATGGCAACACCAGTTGTATCTTCTGTAAAGGGCCTTGCTGCGAATGCAATCGAAGCAAAGGACCGGGCTGAAGAAAGTACGGAAGTCATTGGTCTTTTCGGTTTACTACGTATGATGAAAGATCCACAAGCGCAAAAACTTTTCCGTTTCGCAAGTGCGTTCCTTGAAATCTCTGCAGAACGTAAGAACCAAAACTAATTCTATTATTATCATTCAACCAGTTAGGACGGGGGATTAACAAATGTCAAAACATATCGTCATCTTAGGTGCAGGATACGGCGGATTACTATCTGCATTAACGGTTCGAAAATACTTAAATAAAGATGAAGCACAAGTTACAGTGGTTAACCAATACCCAACACACCAAATTATCACAGAACTTCATCGTCTAGCAGGAGGATCAGTTTCTGAACAAGCTGTTGCCATTCCGTTAGAAAAACTTTTCAAAGGAAAAGACATCGACCTTGTCATTTCCAAAGCTGAATCTTTCTCAGTGGATAAAAAACAAGTTAAACTTGCTAATGGTTCTACTCTAACTTACGATGCTTTAGTTGTTGCTTTAGGAAGCCAAACAGGATTCTTCGGCATTCCAGGACTTGAAGAAAACAGCATGGTATTAAAATCTGTACATGATGCAAACAAAGTTTACAAACATATCGAAGATCGCATTCGTGAATATTCCATTACGAAAAATGAAGCGGACGCAACGATTGTAATCGGCGGCGGTGGATTAACTGGCGTTGAATTAATCGGTGAAATCGTAGATCATTTCCCTAAAATTGCAAAACAATTTGGCGTAGACTACAAAGACTTGAAAATCAAGCTTATCGAGGCTGGTCCAAAGATTCTTCCTGTATTACCGGATTCATTAATTGAACGCGCAATGACAAGTCTACAAAAACGTGGGGTCGAATTCTTAACTAGCCTTCCTGTAACAGGTGTCAAAGGCAATGTTATCGAATTGAAAGATGGACAAACCATCACGGCTAATACACTTGTTTGGACTGGTGGGGTCGCTGCTCTTCCTATCGTTGGGGAATCAGGTCTTGAAGTGGACCGTGGTAAAGCAACTGTCAATGAATATCTTCAATCCAAGTCTCATAATGACGTATTCGTTGTTGGCGATAGTGCCGTTGCCTTCCCTCCAGAAGGTGGACGTCCATACGCACCAACCGCACAAAACGCTTGGCAAATGGGCGAACTAGTCGGTTACAACCTATATGCAGCATTTGAAGGTAAAACACTAGAAAAATTCGCACCTATCAATTCTGGAACACTTGCCAGCTTAGGTCGTAAAGATGGTGTAGCAACAGTTGGGGCTAACAACACTGAACTTAAAGGCTTACCTGCCACTTTAATGAAGGAAGCTAGTAACATCCGTTATCTTACTCATATCAAAGCGCTTTACAATTTGGTCTATTAAGTTCAACACTGAACTTAATCATTTGTAAATAAGTAGACGCTGAGAAAAATCCAGTTTCTGTCCTTAGACGGAAACTGGATTTTTCAATTCCACCAATTGATAGATTAGGAATCTATTGACGAATTAATAAATGATAGAACATGGTCCCCTCCTCCGTAGTATGGCAAGGCAATACAATAAGTATAGACTGAGGGCATTTTTGCCGGACCTTAAATTCAGGCCTGGTGTCACCCTCTTTAGCGTCCCTGTTACATTTCCCATACAAACCCATCAAGAATGAAATCATATACGTTAACATTTACAGAATATGCTCCTTTTACAAATACCAAACATGACGATCAGCCCTACAACCTACTCTCTGCCGTTATTAAGAAATTTTTTCGAATTACCTTTAGCTATTGATTTCGCTACCCCTCATTCATGAAAAAGCAAAAAAACAAGCTGAAGCGCGATTTGCATGCTTCAGCTTGTTTTTTATTTTTCTTCTTCCCAAATGATCCATTCATGAACTTCAAGGATTTCAAAAAATTTCACAAGTCGTGGTAAGGCCGGTTCGGCTTCTTCCCCAAAGTGTTCAATAATCGCTTCCGAAATCGCTTGAACATTCTTGCGATATGCCATTTGTTCAATGGCAAATCTCCCAAACTTATCTAGCTTGATTTTACGAAATGCCCTTTGCTTCAAGAAACGAATCGTCAGTCTCTCGATGAAGTTAGTTCTCTGGATAATCAAAAATCCTAAGTCCGAAGAAGAATCCATTTCTAGGGTGACACGACTTTCCAAAAGAGGAACCATAGTTAACAGGTTCCTCTTTGATTTTTGCTTTTTACGAAACATCTTCTTTATTCCTTTTGCTAGATACAAACCAAAGTACTCCAGCTAAAGCAAGGAAAAGTAAGAATGGTATTAGGTTGCTCGCTATCACCGCTACGGCTGGAACTTTTACTCCCACTGCAATTAAGACTGCAATAAGCACTCCAATCAATGATTCACCGGCGATTAAACCGGACGCGAACAATGTTCCTCTATCTACTCTTGCTTTACGTGCTTCTTTAGATTTAGCAAAACGTTCAACGAAGTAACGTACAAATCCACCGATCATGATTGGCGCACTCGTATGAACTGGCAAGTAAATCCCAACTGCCACACTAAGTGAATTCAAACCGAAGAACTCTAGAGTAATGGCAATCGCCGTTCCGATGAAGATAAGGGTCCAAGGTAAGTCTCCTCCAAGAACACCTTCAGCAAGAATTTTCATCAAGGCCGCTTTAGGTGCAGGAAGTTCTGCAGAACCCATTGTATAAGCATTATCCATTAACACTAAGGTAAAGCCAATGACAGCTGCAGATGCAACGACACCAATCATCATCGCAACTTGTTGTTTCCATGGCGTACCACCGACAATATAACCTGTTTTCAAATCTTGAGAAACGTCACCTGACACTGCAAGTGCCGTACAAACGATTGCAGCAACCGTTACTACAGCTATCATGCCATCCATGCCAGTGAAGCCTGTTGCCTTATAAATAAGCGCTACAATTAGTAGTGTCGCAATGGTCATCCCAGATGTAGGGGATGAAGAGCTTCCTACAATCCCAACAATCCTTGAAGCGACCGTAACGAATAAGAAACCAAAAATACCGATTGCAACTGCGCCTATGATACCTACTTCCGTTACAGGTGCAAAGGCAATGATCAAAAGAACAATAAGCATCCCTAACCACACGAATTTAGCAGGAATGTCTTTTTCAGTACGAATTAGCCCGGCTTTAAGCTGACCTTTATTCGCTTGCACGCCTCTCAGCGTTGCAAAAGCAGAACTGAATAGAGTGGGCAATGTCTTAATCAGTGTGATTAAGCCCCCAGTCGCAACTGCTCCAGCTCCGATGTACCGAATATAATTATCCCAAATTCCCCAAGCATCCAGTTCACCGATAGGAACTTCTGACGGGAATATAGGTGTTGAGCTACCACTACCAAAGAAGCTAATGGCCGGTATAAGGACGACCCAAGCCAATAGACCCCCACCGATCATTTGACCCGCAACACGTGGACCGATGATATACCCGACACCCAATAGGGAAGGAAATGCATCAAGGCCGACTACTGCATTTTTAAAACCAGTGATGCCTGTTTCCACTTCCGTTTTAAATAGCTTGAATCCATCTCCAAGCGCTTTAACCACACCACCGATTACTAAACCGACTCCGATTAATTTAGCGCTAGAACCGCCTTTTTCTCCTGATTTCAATACCTCGGCACATGCCGTACCCTCAGGATAAGGTAATGTTTCGTGCTCCCTTACTATTAAAAGCTGACGAAGGGGGACCATCATGAAGACCCCAAGGAATCCACCAGTTAAAACAATGAATAGGATTAACGCTTGACTAACATCCATCCCCCACATAAATAATGCTGGGATAGTAAAAACGGCTCCGGCCCCAATGGCCTCACCTGCTGTTGTCATCGTTTGCACAATGTTGTTTTCTAAGATGGAATCTCGTCGAAAAATCCCTCTCAGGATTGCCATTGAAATTACCGCCGCGGGTATAGATGCGGAAACCGTCAATCCAATAAGGAGACCTAAATATGCATTAGCTGCTCCAAAAACGATGGCAAGAATTATACCTAGAATAATTGCAGTGACAGTTAATTCGGGTAAAGATTTCGAAGCAGAAACGTACGGGACGAATTTGCTCTCTTTCGAATTGTTAGACAATTTAGACACTTCCTATATCTTTTTAACTTTAAAAACACAGGAATTATTATATCACTGTAATTTCTATTCATGCAATGGGAAAATTCTGCTTATTCTTAAATAAGACAATAGGGAAAATTCAGTTAAATGATATTTTATAAGAATATTATTTTGAAAGACTTTGGTTTCTAACTACAATCTTTATCATGGGCATTTGCACATTCTGATGGTAAACCACATATCCTGCTCAAACCAACACTATCGTAAAGGAAGGATACCTATGGATTATGCATCACCTTCGACTCTATTTACCTTCGATGTAAATAAAAGTACTTTAGTAAAAAAAGATAATCTGAACTATATAAATGTATTGGGCATTTCACAGTTGAACACCCTGGAGAATACTTCTTTACTCGATATATTCTTAAGTGCCAATAATATCATCGAACCTCATTACCATCAAAATGCAGCTGAGCTAGTTTATTGCATCTCCGGGGCCGCTACAGTATCCATTCTGAATCCATATACAAAGCTCATTCAGAACTACCCCATTACTCCCGGCCAAGTAGCGAACGTCCCACAAGGCTGGTGGCATTATGAAGTGGCTACCATGGACCAAACACATTTACTTGCTATTTTTAATGCACCTATCCCTGAAGTCATTCTTGGATCGGATATCTTGAAATTAACGCCAGCGGATATCATGGCCCACACTTATTCCATAGATGAAAACCAATGGAAAAAAACGGTGTCACCCGTTCAGCCCTCGACTTTCATTGGCCCACCCGTAACCTATAACAGAAATGGGAATAATCATTCCAATCAATCATGGCACTATCTAAACCAATGGTACGGTAGCCCATACTACAATCAAAATCCATCAGCTTTACCATATTATTAGTATTATTTTAATAAAATAATATAAAATCCCATAAATAACTAAAATATTATCCTTATATTTATATTAATGGTATATTTTAATTAATTCATGCATAAAATAACAGATAAATATCTATACGAATGAAAAAATACTATTTTAAAATATTTATTATCTCACTTTTCTCTTAATAACCATGATAAGATATGCTAGGGTGATATAATGATGAAAAAACTTAAAGTAATATTAGTGGCTGTTCTATGTTTAACTTTATTTACTGGAATCCAGTCAACTGAAGCTGCTGCTTCCAATGTGAAGGTACACTTTATCAATGTGGGCCAAGGCGATTCCATCCTGATTCAAACCGGTAATGAAAACATTTTAATTGATGCTGGTGGAAAAGGAAAAGGCGATGATGTCGTTGCCTATCTGAAAAAACAAAAGGTAAAAACGTTGAATGCGGTTGTCTCGACGCATCCGGATGCCGATCATATCGGTGGACTGGCCTATGTAATCAATAATCTGAAAGTCAAAGCTGTGTACGCACCGAAAGTTGCTCATAGCACACAAGCTTACACAGACTTTTTAAAAGCGGTTAAGAAAAAAGGGCTAAAAATCAAGAAAGCCAAGACCGGGATAGTTATCACGACGAAGGCAAAGAATACGTCATTGAAATTCCTTGCTCCAGTCAAGGACTATAAGACGGACTTAAATAACTGGAGTGCCGTCCTTTTACTTAAACACAATAAAAAATCGTTCTTGTTCACTGGCGATGCTGAAGAAAAATCCGAAAAAGACATGCTTGCCAAAAAGGTAGTACCAAGCGTGGATGTCCTTAAAGTTGGGCACCACGGGGCAAAAACATCTTCTAGTTCAGCTTTTATTAAGAAAGCAAAACCAAAATACGCTATAATAAGTGTAGGAAAAAATAGCTATGGGCATCCTACTTCTACCGTTGTAAAACGCTTGAATTCCATAAAAGCTAAAATCTATCGTACAGACAAATCTGGAAACATTATTTTTACTTCTACAGGTACGAAACTTACTGTAAAGACGGTGAAATAAATGAAGCAAGGAATAATTGATCGCTTTGAAGGTAAAATAGCTGTCGTGGAAATCGATGGTGGCGATATGAAGGATTTTCCGAAAAGCTCCCTTCCAAAAGGGGCCAAGGTCGGAGATATGCTGATTATCGATGGTGATACAATTACTGTCTCCAAAGAAGGAACAAGAAAGTTGAAAAAAGAAATTGATGACTTGATGGATGAGTTGTTTGAAGATTGACTACGACTATCCCCTTCTCAAAATGAGAAGGGGATTTTTTCTACATCTTTTACCTTAATAATAATGAACTAGCTGAGAAACATGAACTTACCCTGGAGGTATATTTTTTAACTTACACGTTCCCTTTCATTCTTATCACTTTTCCCTCTAATTCAAACCCTACTTCCTGCATTCCATTTTTACGATAAAAAGACAATGCGTTTCTATTAGTAGGAGAAACGCGTAGATGATATTCCTTTACCCCATATTTTTTAAAGAAATGAAGAGCATATCGGTGAAGTTCCTTCCCTAACCCCATTCCACGTTTTTCAGGAATGAGATAATAAAGATTTACGTAGCCTACTTTACTACCCTTATATTCTTTAATTGTAAGTTCAAGTTGACCGATGGGCACATCATCTTCCATAACCAAGACAAATCCACCTGGATATCGGTTCGATTTTATTTTTACCCAATCCAGATATTCCTCTACGTTTCCAAGATCCTTATCAGAACCAAAGCTTATGACGAAAGAGTCCCTACGAAATCGAATAATGAATGTTCTATGCTTCGTTACATCAATCGGTTCAAAATGCAAAGAAACTCCTCCCTTAGCATACATATTACGTATTATGTTGGTACCTATCCCAAAGAGAACCCCTTAATAAAACAAGGGGTTCTCTTTTCATTTTCACATCACCCTTTTAAACATCTTTTCCATTTCGTAAATTGAATAGGAGATGATGATGGGTCTTCCATGCGGACAGGTGAATGGATCGGTTGTTCTCCTTAATTCATCAAGAAGGGCTTGTATTTCATCGTTACGGAGGTGGCGGTTGGCTTTAATGGAGGCTTTGCAGCTCATCATGATGGCCGCCGCTTCACGCAGTTTTTTTATGTCCACCTTTTTCATCGACAATAATTGTTCAATCATGTCTTCAAGGATTTCCTGTTCAATTCCTTTAGGGAACCATTGTGGATGGGACCGGACGATAAAGGAATTGTAACCGAATTCCTCTAAAAAGACGCCGACCTTTTCTAGCTCATCCTTGTATTCATTGATTCGAATTGATTGATCGGTCGAAAATTCTAACGTGATCGGAACGAGCATATCCTGTAGCTCATTTTCGACACGACCAACCTTTTCTTTGAAATATTCATATTTAATCCGTTCCTGTGCAGCATGCTGATCGATGATATACAAACCTTTTTCGTTTTGGGCGAAAATATAGGTGCCATGCATTTGTCCAATTGGATACATAGGAGGTATGCGGCTTGAAGCATCTTCCTCCTCTATTTCTTCCTCATCCTCTTCGACTGTATATGTTGTATACCCTTCAGCGGATTCGAACAAGGACCTTTTTTCTTCTGGAGGTATGACAGGGATAGAGGCCTCTCCCATTTGCATTCCATCTTCACTGCTATATATTAATTCATGCATGGTATCAATATCCTGGTTATCATCGATAGATTCCATTGGAACTTCTTGCTGTTGTTTTTCTCGTATCAAGGTATTCTTTAGTAGGGATGCTTCTTTTTTTGCTTCTTCAAGAACTTGCCTTCCTCTTTCTACGACATGGTCTAAGCTGAGAGACGTCTGCTCGCTTTTAGGCTCCTCTTTCTTTTGTGACGGCGTGAAACCGCTTGGAATCAAGGAAAGTTTCTTGAAAGCTGATTTAATCGTTTCCGATACTAAGGCATATAACTCTTGTTCCTTACTAAGTCGCACCTCTAATTTGGACGGATGTACATTAACATCGACCAAGATTGGATCCATTTCAATATTCAACAAAGCAATTGGGAAACGTCCAATAGGAAGAAGTGTGTGGTATCCCTCCAGGATTGCCTTAACAAGAACATAGTTTTTTATAAATCTACCGTTAATCATCGTCGAAATGTAATTTCTGGAGGCACGGGTGACCTCGGGCATTACGATATATCCGGTTATAGTGAAGTCCAAAGACCTCGTCTCTATCGGAATCATCTTTTTGGCGATATTCATTCCGTAGATTGCGGCCAGTACTTGCCGGACATCTCCATTACCATTTGTATGCAAAATACGCTTCTCATTATGCGTAAGGCTTATCGAAACGTCAGGGTGTGACAAAGCCAGCCTGTTCGTGACATCCGTAATGTTTCCTAGCTCCGTATGAATCGTTTTTAAATACTTCAATCGTGCCGGTGTATTATAGAAAAGCTCGGAGACCGTGATATCCGTCCCTTTTCGGCTTGATGAAGCCTCCAATTCACGAATGATCCCCCCTTCAAGCAGAATTCGGGTTCCTGGCCCCTCTCCCGTGCTGCTTTTCATTTCAAAATGGGAAACTGATGCGATACTTGGCATGGCTTCACCACGGAACCCGAGCGTCCGAATCCGAAACAAGTCATTTTCATCTTTTATTTTACTTGTGGCATGACGTTTAAACGCCGCTTCTACATCGTCGGCCGTCATTCCATCTCCATTGTCTATGATCCTGATGGACCCAAGTCCGGCCTCCACCAATTCAATTTCAATGATGGTACTGTTGGCATCTATGGCGTTCTCCACTAGCTCCTTCACGACTGAGGCAGGACGTTCAACCACTTCGCCAGCTGCTATTTTATTCGATAAAGACTCGTCTAGCTGTATGATTTTCCCCACTTTTATCGCCTCGCTTCAATTATTTATTTCAATTTCTTATGCAATTTATAGAGTATATTCATCGCATCCAGTGGTGTCATTTCTAGGATATCGAGCGATTTGATATCATCAAGCACTTTTTTTTCCTTAGCTGATGAACTGGTTTTTTCCCTTGGAACTTCTTCTCCGAAAAAGGAAAGTTGCGACGCTTCATTTACAACCGTACCATCCTTTTCTTTAGATCCTTTAGGAACATCTATATCTACTACAACAGCTGACTGTGAAGGTGTTTGCGTCACTTGTTCATTATCACTTTCAAGTTGCGCTAAAATGGCAGCTGCCCGGTCAATTAACTGTTTTGGAAGGTTGGCAAGCTTGGCAACATGAATACCATAACTTTTATCGGCTGGTCCCTCTTTTATTTTATGAAGGAAAACGACATTCCCATTCTGTTCGATTGCACTTACGTGGATATTTTTCAGTTTAGGAAGTTCCTCTGATAGCACGGTCAATTCATGATAATGTGTTGAAAAGAGTGTCTTTGCACCGATTTCTCCATGAATATATTCAATGATTGCCTGGGCTAACGCCATACCATCGTAAGTGGAAGTTCCTCGTCCGATTTCATCGAATAAAATCAAGCTGTTTTCCGTAGCATTCATGATGGCATTTTTTGCTTCGAGCATCTCGACCATGAAAGTACTTTGCCCCGAAATGAGATCATCCGCTGCACCAATTCGAGTGAACACTTTATCGAAAATCGGCAGTTCCGCTGAGGTCGCCGATACAAAACAACCGATTTGGGCCAAAATGGATGTCAACGCAATCTGACGCATATACGTACTTTTACCCGACATATTAGGTCCTGTAATCAAAAGTAGCTCACGGTCGCTATCCATAAAACAGTCATTTGGAACATACTCTTGAGAATGCAGTACTTTTTCGACAACAGGGTGGCGTCCTTCCTGTATGGCTATTTTACGATTTTCAGAAAAGACCGGCTTTACATAATGACGCTCTTCACTGATTGTTGCAAAGCATTGGAGAACATCAAGTTCACTGATGCCTTTCGCAAGCTCTTGTAAACGTGGGATATAGCTTTTCACCTGTTCACGGAGGCTGAGGAACAGATCATATTCAAGACCGATGCTTTTCTCTTCGGCTTGTAAAATCAAGGCTTCCTTTTCTTTTAGTTCAGGTGTGATATATCTTTCAGCATTGGTCAAGGTTTGCTTCCGTTCATACCGTCCCTCTTCAAGTAAATGCAAATTGGCGCGAGTCACTTCAATATAATAACCAAATACTCGGTTATAGCCGATTTTCAATGATCGTATTCCGGTACGTTCCCGTTCCTCCCGTTCCAGCTGAGCGATCCACGTTTTTCCGTTTCGGCTGGCATCTCGATATGTATCCAGTTCCGAGTGGAAACCATCTTGGATAATGTTCCCTTCCTTAACGGATAACGGTGGATTTTCCACTAATGCCGTTTCAAGTAAATCGGTCACTTCCTCACAGGGATCCAGCTTTTCGGCGAGAGCTGTTATATCGCCATTGGAGCCCAAGGATTGGACGATTTCACGAATGATGGGTACTTGTTGGAGTGAACGTTTCAACTGGATTAAATCACGTGCATTGACATTTCCAAACGCCACCCGGCCCGCAAGACGCTCTAAATCATATACTTCCTTCAAGCGCTCGCGCAAATCTTGACGTTCGAAGTAGTGATCCTTCAATATTTCCACAAGGTTTTGTCTACGTTCGATTTGCAGTCGATTGATGAGTGGACGATCAATCCATTGCTTAAGCATCCTGCCTCCCATCGCTGTCTTCGTCTCATCCAAAAGCCATAATAACGACCCTTTTTTTCCTTTGGAACGGATGGTTTCCGTCAACTCCAAATTACGCTTGCTATAATAGTCGATTTTCATATAATGGGACGTTTCATATGCAAATACTGGCTGCAGGTGATCTAGGCTTCTTTTTTGGGTACGGTATAAATAATTCAATAAACGCGCAGTCGTTTGAGCTTGCTTATCTTCTTTCAACAGTCGAAACAAAGAAACGAACGACTCACTTTGCTCTAAGTTATCCTCAAGGGAAAGTGCTGCGGCACCCCGTTCCTGCAATTGCTTTTTCCATTCATCGTTAAAATCCGTTGCAATGACAACTTCGCTGGCACCAAGGTTTGCAAACTCATTCAATACCTCTTCAAAACTTTCAATCAACGTGACCTTGTTTTCACCTGTCGACAAATCGTTGTAAGCAAAGCCGAATGGCCCATCTGTAAAGGACGTGATGGATGCAATGTAATTATTTTCTTTTTCCCGAAGTCCTTTACTATCCATTTTGGTTCCCGGTGTAATCAGCTGGACAACTTCCCGGCGGACGACCCCTTTTGCTTGTTTAGGATCCTCTGTCTGTTCACAAATGGCTACCTTAAAGCCTTTTTCTATCAAAATATCAATATAATTGGGAGCCGAGTGATAGGGAATGCCACACATGGGAATTCGATTTTCCGTGCCACCCTCCCGGCTCGTTAATGTAATCTCCAGTTCCTGTGAGGCATTCAATGCATCCTCAAAAAACATTTCATAAAAATCCCCTAAACGGAAAAATAAAAAGGCATCCTGATACTCTGCCTTGATTTTTAAATATTGTTGAATCATTGGTGTATATCCAGCCATTCTTTCAAAACCTTTCCAAACTATAATCTGTTATTTATATATGTCATTTATTATACCATACGGGATAGCACCTTTCCTGTATTCGCTATTACAAGAAAACATGCATAATATACTGTTTTTTTCCTTTTTATAAGGGGATTTAGGACGCCGAGGAGCTTATGCGGGTAATAAAATACTCTACTAATTTGGCCTGTCCCTCTTTTAACGTAAATAAGACCGGATGAAGGGAATGTCATCCGGTATTGACTATATTAAAGTATTTTACTCATCTTCGAATTCATCAAGGAAATCCGGATCTAAATCTTCGAACTCATCATCATCAAAATCTGAGCCCCAGTCATCTTCACAGCGGCCATCTGGGCTTACAGCGACGCAAATTTTCGTTTCGCCAACGACCTCCACAAAGAATTCTCTTTCCACATGAACAATGATCTTTTGTCCACATGGGGAGATGGATGCTTCTAAACAATTCGGCTGTTGGACAGCTTGTGCTACGATTTCATGGTCATCATGACAATCTGGATCACGGTATTTTAGCGAAATCACGTCGGTATATTGTACTTTTTCAGTGACAACTTCCGTCTTTGAATTATGGTTATATGAATACCAAACGTTGATTTCGTAGCTGCCGTGAATTTCTACCTTTTTGCCGACTTTCTTGGCATCGTATTTATGGTTGATGATCCAACAACCTAGAATGCTAGAAGGATGATGAGCCGGGCAAATGGTGTGTGAGGACTTTGTGAATTTACGTCCCTTGGCCACCACCGCTTTAGTTATTATCTCTCTATATTGTGACATGCTAGCGAACCCTCCTCATACAGTTTCCATTCATCCTATGCGTGGTAAAAGTCTAGTGTGCGTAGAATTTTTAATATCTGAAAACTGTTGTAATGTTTAAATCTAGGTTATTTTATGCACCAGTTTTGGGATATGTGTCACGAATGGGCGCTGTATAAGGGTTTTTGAAACATAAAAAAGCCCTTCTGCATCCAGAAGGGCTTTCCGAAAATATTATGAACAACCTCCGCCACCAGCCTGTACCTTTGATCCTGTCTCACCACGAAGGATATCACCTTCAGTTGATTCAATTATCAAATCCGTCACCTTATTGGATACTTGCGAAGAAACCATTTGAAGAAGGTCGTTGACATCGACTTGGGATTGCTTGAACTCCTGGACGATTGGAAGCTCATCCAACTGCTTTTCAAGGGCATCGATTTTCGCCTGAACTTGCCCGTATGCTTTTTCTTTTCCATAATGTTGGAAGTTCACAGCTTGTTTTTGTAAGCTTTTGATACTGGCAATCATTTCACGTATCTTTTGGTTTTCATTAATATGAGCCTCAGCCCGTTTAAAGAAATCCACTTCTTCCGTGCTGGCAATCATTTCAGCTAGCTCTGCCGCTTTTGTCAAGATATCATCTTTTGTATATTTTGTCATTTTAATCCACCTCTATCGCTGTCGCTTCTTCAACCATATCCCCATTCAATGACCATGTTTTCGTGTCGGTGATTTTCACCTTGACGATTTGGCCAATCGCGGACTTTGGTCCTTTGAAGTTCACTAGCTTATTTTTCGTAGTATACCCTGCTAATACATCTGGATTTTTCTTACTTTCACCTTCCACGAGAACTTCTACAATTTGCCCATTGTACTCTTTCATTTTCAAGGCACATGTTTCGTTCACAAGGGCATTTAAGCGTTGCAGACGTTCTTTTTTCACTTCCATCGGAACATTATCCTGCATTTTTGCTGCAGGCGTTCCTTCTCGTGGAGAGTAAATATACGTATAAGCAGCATCAAATCCAACTTCCCGGTATAAAGACATCGTTTCCTCGAAATGTTCTTCCGTTTCATTTGGATAACCGACAATAATATCCGTCGTTAAAGATGCACTCGGAATTGCTTCCCTAATTTTTCTAACAAGCTCTAAATATTGTTCACGCGTATATTTACGCGCCATGATTTTAAGCGTTTCCGTACTTCCCGATTGAACAGGAAGATGGATATGATCCACTAGGTTACCGCCTTTAGCAAGAACTTCAATCAAATGATCATCGAAGTCCCGGGGATGACTAGTAGTAAAGCGAATCCGCGGGATATCTATTTTACGGATTTCATCCATCAAGTCACCAAGACGATACTCCATGTCTGTAAAGTCTTTCCCATATGCATTCACATTTTGACCGAGGAGGGTGACTTCCTTGTAGCCCTGTGCTGCAAGATGACGAACTTCCTGAATGATGTCTTCGGGACGGCGACTCCTTTCTTTACCTCGTGTAAAAGGCACGATGCAATACGTACAGAATTTATCACAGCCGTACATAATATTGACCCATGCTTTTGTTTTCCCTTTACGTACTTTAGGAAGATTTTCGATTACATCCCCTTCTTTGGACCAAACTTCAATGACCATCTCTTTTGAAAGATACGCCTCATTTAGGATTTGTGGTAGTCGGTGGATGTTATGTGTACCAAAGATCATATCGACAAAATGATGTTTCTCAAGAATTCTTTTAACGACCGATTCTTCCTGGGACATACAGCCGCAGACGCCCAAAAGCAAATCTGGTTTTTCCAATTTAAGTGATTTTAAATGCCCTAGTTCCCCGAATACTTTATTCTCTGCATTTTCCCTTATTGCGCAAGTGTTCAGTAAAATGACATTCGCATCGTCGACTGTAGTGGTCGGTTGATATCCGAGTGCCGTAAAGATACCCGCCATGACTTCAGTATCGTGCTCATTCATTTGGCAACCGTATGTACGAATAAGAAATTTCTTACCTTCTCCCATTCCTCGGAATTGTTCAGGAATAGCAAAGTCATCATGGTATTCTACATTTTCTTTTCCTCGTTTTTTAGCATCCTTCAAGGAAGGCGGGATATAAACTGCCTGAAAGTACTTACTGTAATCCTTTTCGGATTTTTTGTCCGCTGGATTTTCATTCTGTACTTGTTGTAATTCTAATCTTTGTTTCTCGTTCATGTTAATCTCCTTTCAAAATAGTTAGTTTATTTAACGTCCTAACTATTTCCAGACCCGCATGCTAACCAGGTTTTTTGTTCACTTACCTATTTCATTCATGTGTAAATATTTGCTTTTAAGTGTGATATATCCACATTAACATAGTATAAAGCTTTTACCTGGAAGAAACAATCATTCTGTCGCTCCTTAAGCACTTGTTAGAAAAAATTCACAAAAAAGGTAATAAAATAATAAAAATAAACCCTGAATTTATTACCCAAAACTTTTTCACTACTATCGACAGTCTAGGTCTATCGTACATTTTCACTATATAGGACATAGTCCTATAACATCCTGTCCGCTCTTGAATAAGATATCTCGTACAACAAAAACAATTTAAGGAGTGACTTATATGTCATGTTCTGGAAATAACAATAATAATCACGATCATCATCGTAATAACGACGATAATAGCAGAATCGAAAGAGATTTCTGTCGTGCGGTGAGGGGTTGTCAAAGACGCGACAATGACCGCGACGACCGCCACAACGACAACAACAATCACCATCACCACCACCATCATCATAACAACAATAACAACAATAACAACAACTGTTGTTGTAGAAGAAATCGTTGTAATTTCTTCTCTTTCGGATGCTGTAACCGAGGAAACCGCTGCGGATGCAATAACGGTTTCTTCTAAGCCCTACTATTTAGGTAGCACCATCTTCTAGCGTGCTGTCTCCTCATTAGAACGCTTGGTTATTAACCACAAAAAAGGTTCACCCCAAATTTGGGGTGAACCTTTTCACGCTTACATAAATTCTTCAACAAGTTTATCAAAATGAGCTTGATCTAGAGTTAAATCAGACTTATTCAATGCTTCTTCTGCATAACCTGGAATTAATTCTTGATAAGAAGAACGTGAAGAATCTTGATAAATGATTCCTGTCACAAGACTGTCATGCTTCATCAACGTTTGCATGGCTTGTTCTTTATTTGTAGAATCATATCCTTCAATCATGCTTAATTTTGTTAGATTTTGTTTGAACCAATCATAGGTATTGATTTTGTTATACGTTACGCATGGAGAGAAAACATTAATAAAGGAGAATCCTTTATGATTGATTCCTGCTTCAATAATTGCAGTTAAGTCTTTTAAATCCGTCGAAAAGCTTTGAGCGACAAAAGTAGCACCAGCCGATAAAGCTAATTCCATCGGAGAGACAGCCCTCTCAATTGATCCTTCAGGGGTGGATTTTGTTTTAAACCCAGCAGCTGAACGTGGGGAAGTCTGTCCTTTTGTTAAACCATAAATTTGGTTATCCATGACAATATACGTAATATCGATATTACGACGAATGGCATGAATGGTATGTCCCATCCCGATTGCAAAACCATCTCCGTCTCCACCGGAAGCTATAACGGTCAACTCGCGGTTAGCCATTTTCAATCCTTGGGCAATCGGTAGCGAACGACCATGAATGCCATGGAAACCATAAGATTTGATGTAGCCTGAAATCCGACCTGAACAGCCGATTCCAGAAACCACAGCTAAGTTTTCCGGTTCTAAGCCTACGTTGGCTGCCGCACGCTGCATGGCAGCCTGAACGGAGAAATCCCCACAACCAGGACACCAATTAGGTTTTACATCATTTCGAAATTCTTTAAATGTTGCCATATTCGAACATCTCCTTGCATTGTGTGTGAATTTCATGCGGGAGGAATGGGTTGCCGTCATATTTTAGGATGCTTTTAATTTTATTTACATGCCCGACATTCATCTTGATAATATTAGCCAATTGTCCAGTCGCATTATTTTCAATTACTACTACTTTCTTAGCTGATTGCACTAAAGAAAGAACTTCATCGGCAGGGAATGGATGAATCAAACGAACTTGTGCATGATTCACTTTTATTCCATCCGTTTCTAAACGGCCGATTGCTTCATCTATCGTTCCACGGGTAGAGTTAAACCCTAGGATTAATAAGTCAGCCTCTTCGTGTGGTGCATTCTTGTAAACGGGTGTATTGAATGTGTTCGCTAAATTGCTAAGCTTACGCATCCGCTTATCCATTTGTGCTACACGATTTGCAGCTGATTCAGAAGGCTTCCCTGTTTCATCATGCTCTACACCCGTAACATGGTGAATTCCGTTTTTCATGCCTGGAACGACACGAGGAGAAACTCCATCTTCTGTTACTTCATAGCGCTTGAAATATGTTTTTTCTTGAGGGCCTTCTATTTCCGTGTCCAAAAGTTTACCACGTCTGATTTCCACTTTACTGTAATCTAGCGGTTGCACGGTCTGCTTACCCAATGATAGCTGTAAATCGGATAAAATGATAACCGGACATTGGTATTCCTCAGCAAGATTGAAGGCTTCAGCCGTATCATAAAAGGCTTCCTCAACCGTACTTGGGGCCATGACGATTTTCGGTATTTCTCCGTGCGTCCCATAAATCATCGCCATTAAGTCAGATTGTTCTTGTTTCGTTGGAAGTCCGGTAGAAGGACCGCCACGTTGTGTATCTACAATAACAATCGGAGTTTCTGTGATTCCCGCTAAACCGATTGCTTCCATTTTCAATGAAAGACCTGGTCCGGCAGAAGCTGTAATAGCACGAACACCACCGTAGTTAGCCCCGATTGCCATCGTAGCTGCAGCGATTTCGTCTTCCGTCTGAATGACGGTACCACCCACTTTAGGCAGTTTCTTGATTAAATACTCCATGATTTCCGAGGCTGGCGTAATCGGATAAGCAGCCATAAATCGACATCCACCGGCAACTGCACCTAGTGCGATTGCGTCGTTACCAATCATGAATAAACGTTTTTGACCATCCGCTTTTTCAAGTTCCATAGCGCCCACTTTTTCACCAAGCAATACTTCCATGGCCTTATAACCAGCAGTAATCGCATCCATGTTCTTTTTAACGATTTCTTCACCTTTACGGCCGAAGATTTCATCAACAACATCATTGAACACGGAGATTTCCATGCCAAGTACAGCACAGGTAGCTCCGATTGCCACCATGTTTTTCATTAAAGAAGTACCCAATTCAGATGCAATTTCCGTAAATGGGACTATATATAACTCTGCCTTTGTATCTTCAGGGCAGACAGGTTTAAATTTTGCATCAGCGATAATGATGCCGCCTTCGTGTAGTTCTTTATAATTGACGTCTATTGTTTCTTGATCGAAAGCAACTAAGATGTCTAAATCATCTGAGATAGCACGAGTTTCAGAAGTACTTACACGAATCTTATTATTCGTGTGTCCTCCCTTTATTCGAGATGAGAAATGACGGTAGCCATACAAGTAATAACCTAAGCGATTGAGGGCAATACAGAATATTTCTCCTGTACTTTCAATACCTTCACCTTGTTGTCCGCCAACTTTCCATGAAAGTTGATTGATCATGTCTTACACTCCTTTAGAACGTTCGTATATAACTGCTATTTACCTGTACCTCTCTTCAGAACGTTCAATATGTAAATAATCGTTCTATGACAGAAAAGGTGTACTAAACGCTTTCAATTCTATCGGTTAAATACATAAATTGCAACCTTTTTGCTTTTATTTTTTATATTTTCAGAATATTCAATCCTATCTACAAAATCAGAATAAAAACACCATTTCGCCCTATCCTTTTTTTATCGAGGATAATGACGAATGAAATTTTCAAAAAGAATGCCTTTTACGAATTCTGTGGAATAGAGCCTATCAAGTTCATCAATTAAATTTTGGTAATTGCTATAAGAGACCAAGTCATCGACCATCTCTTCTATGCCATCGAAATCCGATCCAAAACCAATTTGTTTTTCTCCACCTAAACTACAAATATGTTCAATATGATTGATAACGTCTTTTATGGACGCGGATTTACCTTGTGATAAAAATTGAGGAACAAATGTCACCCCAATAGTCCCATTCTTTTTTAGGAGAGCCTTTATTTGGCTGTCTTTCAGATTCCTTGGATGTGGGCATAAACGATAGGCGTTCGAATGGGAAGCAATCGGAAAGTCAGCTATTTCTATGGTGTCCCAAAACCCAGATTCCGATAGGTGGGAAAGATCGCACCATATCGACTGCACATTCAATAATGCCACCACATCCGTTCCAAATCTCGTCAGCCCGCCTCCTCTTTTTTCTAAAACTCCGTCGGCTACCAGATTGGCATAATTCCATGTTAATCCTACCGAAGTAACCCCCAGCTGAAGGAGGGTTTTCATCTTTAATACATCATCCCCGATGCAATCACAGCCTTCTAATGTCAGCAAAGCTCCTATCTCTTTTTCACCCAGTGAATCGATATCTTTCTTTGACCTTATAAATTTCATTTCAGGTTCAGCCAGGATTTTTTTGTGAAAGATATCCACCATCGCCAAGGCAGCCTGAAATCTCATATCCGAATGGACTTGTTCAGGAATGTATATCGCAAAGCATTGGACCTTTCCACCTGAAACCATAAGTTCACGCTTCGTTATATGTAACTTATCGCTGTCCACAAAGGAAATATCCGGATCTATAAACAATTTCATCAAAACATCACAATGCGCATCAAAAATCACCCATCCAATCCCCCTTCTCTCCCTTTCTTATTCGTCACATACAAAAAATAACCTGCTCGCCATCCGACAAACAGGCATAAACTTATGAATTTATCTTGGTTCAACGATTAGCTTAATTGCCGTACGCTCTTCGCCATCAATGAGAATATCCGTAAAGGCAGGAATACAAATCAAGTCGACTCCACTAGGTGCGACAAATCCTCTTGCGATTGCTACTGCCTTAACGGCTTGATTTAACGCACCTGCACCAATTGCTTGAATTTCTGCGGTTCCTCTTTCTCTGAGAACCCCCGCCAGTGCGCCTGCTACAGAATTAGGATTAGATTTTGCTGAAACCTTTAATATTTCCATTCCTAGTCCTCCTTGTTTTCCCTGCCGATTATAACTTGGCTCAATAGTTATAACACTTTCCACTGCTACTATATTCAGCTAGTAAAACTTGTATGACAAAGAAAACCAGGATTGTCCAACAACAGATTTTAGATTCCCTATTAGGAGACCTTACTTAACTTTTTCTCTCATTGAATCCTTCGTGTGAGAATCACGTAGCTTTTATAAAGAAAAATGGACAATCAGCCACGACTGATGTCCATTTAAGTTAGTTATAAAACGGGTTATCTTCGTTTATCAGTATTCGCTCAATGTTTACCGCCTTGCCTGACTTTTCATCAATATCTATTAATACAGCACTTAATAAGGAACGGCCAGCTTTAGGTACTTCAAATCGCACAGGGAGGCTCGTCAAGAACTTATGGATGACAGCCTCTCTTTCCATTCCCAGAATGCCGTCATAAGGCCCTGTCATCCCTACGTCCGATACATAAGCTGTACCTTGTGGTAAAACCCGGTTATCAGCTGTTTGGACATGTGTATGTGTGCCTACCACCGCTGTCACCTTCCCATCAAGGTACCAGCCCATTGCTTGTTTTTCACTTGTAGCTTCACCATGGAAGTCGACAAAAATGATAGGTGTCCTTTTTTGGGCTTCCAGAACGAGCTCTTCCGCTTTTCGGAAAGGACAATCCAATGCCGGCATGAATGTCCGGGCCTGTAGATTGATGATAGCGATTTCCTGGTGATCTAGAGCTATATACTTCAGCCCCTCACCTGGGGCACCCATGGGGAAATTGGCTGGACGAACAAGATATTCCGCTTCATCAATAAACGAAAAAATATCTCGATTATCCCATGTATGATTTCCCATTGTTACGGCCTGCGCGCCCCACTCCAGAAAACTGCGATAAATCTTTTCCGTAATTCCCCGGCCTCCTGCAGCATTTTCACCATTTATTACCGTGATGTGCGGCTGATATTTTTCTTTAAGTCTTGGGAGGTATTCTTTAACCATATCACGGCCCGGTGCCCCCACTACATCTCCTATAAATAACAATTTCATACTAAAACCCTTTCCTATATACATTTCACTTATTTGGTATAACTGGTTGATTGCACAGACATCCTCAAAAAAGTTCATACAAAAAATGAAAACGAAGTGGTTTTCACCACTTCGTTTTCCAAGCCAAATCATTTGGCATATTCTACCGCTCTTGTTTCACGGATTACTGTTACTTTTATATGACCTGGGTAATCAAGCTCTTCTTCAATCCGTTTCCGGATGTCACGAGCAAGTTTATGAGCCGAAAGATCATCTATTTGTTCTGGTTTCACTAGAATCCGCACTTCACGTCCGGCTTGAATCGCGAAGGATTTTTCCACTCCATCATAGGATTCGGATATCTCTTCAAGTTTTTCAAGTCTTCTAATGTAATTTTCCAGCGTTTCACTTCGTGCACCTGGTCTTGCAGCTGATAAGGCATCAGCGGCCGCTACAAGCACCGAAATAATGGATGTTGGCTCTGTGTCACCATGATGTGAAGCGATGCTGTTGATGACAGTTGGATGTTCCTTATACTTAGTCGCTAATTCAACGCCGATTTCAACGTGACTACCTTCCACTTCGTGGTCAATTGCTTTCCCAATATCATGTAATAAACCGGCACGGCGGGCAAGTACTTCGTCCTCACCAAGCTCAGCTGCCAATAATCCTGAAAGTTGGGCCACTTCAATAGAATGTTTCAGTACGTTTTGACCATAGCTTGTACGGAACTTCAAACGACCAAGAATCTTGATAAGATCTGGATGAAGCCCGTGAACACCCACTTCGAAAGTTGTTTGTTCACCAATTTCACGAATATGTTCATCTACCTCACGTCTTGCCTTATCAACCATTTCTTCAATACGAGCCGGATGAATCCGTCCGTCCTGAACTAGTTTTTCAAGAGCTAAACGTGCTGTTTCCCGTCGAATTGGATCAAATCCAGATAGGATGACTGCCTCAGGAGTATCATCAATGATAAGATCAATACCCGTTAGCGTTTCAAGTGTTCGGATATTTCGGCCCTCACGTCCGATTATCCGTCCCTTCATTTCATCATTTGGAAGATTCACTACAGAAACGGTGGTTTCTGCAACATGATCAGCCGCACAACGCTGAATGGCTAGAGATAAGACTTCTTTCGCCTTTTTATCAGCTTCTTCTTTGGCGCGGGTATCACTTTCTTTAATCATAACTGCTACATCATGAGCAAGCTCATTTTCTGTTCGATCTATAATGATCGATTTAGCTTCTTCACGAGTCAAACCTGAGACACGTTCAAGCTCCGTTTGTTGCTTGCGTACCGTCTCGTCCACTTTGCTTTCCATCTCTTCAATATGCTGTTGTCTTTGGTTAAGAGACTCCTCTTTTCTCTCTAAAAGGCTTTCACGTTTATCCAACGTTTCATCCTTCCGATCAAGATTCTCTTCTCTTTGCAATAATCGATTTTCTTGTTTTTGTAATTCGTTCCTTCTTTCACGGGATTCCCGATCGGACTCAGAACGAACCTTGTGAATTTCATCTTTTGCTTCCAACAAGGCTTCTTTTTTAAGCGCTTCCGCTTCACGTTTTGCATCCTCAAGGATATGTTCAGCAGAGCCCTTTGCCCCTGCTATTTTACTCTCAAATTTTGATTTGTGAATAAAATAACCAACAACTGCACCGACGATTAGGCCAAGCAAAGTGAAGATGATTGTCATGGGTTCCATCGTTTCACCTCCCCTTGCTATGAACTTTTACATAAAATGTTGAACTGTCGGCAAGTACATTGCACATAAATTCAATATACAGCTCTTAATTTTCAAAATTTTAGTTTGAAAAATTGTAAAATATACATATTAATTGTATAGTTGAGAATTTTTATTGTCAAGCCTTTGTCCCTTATGTATCAAGGTTTATTCTCGTTTTATTACTATGCATAGCAATTATGTATCAGTTTAACATAATTGAGGACTGCAAAACCGCTTTAATTTTTGCAATTTTTCCATTTCAAAGATCTTAAGGAATATAGAAAAGGCCTAAGCATAATTAGCTTAGGTCCTTTCCTACCATCAATCAAGTAGTTCAAGATGCTCCTCTTCAGCCTCTTTCGGGAGCTCAAACTCTCCATCTAGATTATAATGGTCCCTGATTTTTTGTGAGATTTCCTTAGCGATGTCCTGATTCTCTTTCAAGAACAATTTCGCATTTTCCCTACCTTGTCCCACACGCTCATCATTGTATGAATACCACGAACCACTTTTTAGGACGATATCCAGGTCTGCACCCATATCAATGATTTCGCCTTCCTGTGAGATTCCCTGACCATACATGATATCGACTTCCGCTTGACGGAAAGGTGGAGCTACTTTATTTTTAACGACTTTAATCTTTGTTTTATTACCAACGATTTCATTACCTTGTTTTAATTGTTCAGCACGACGCACTTCAAGACGAACAGTCGAATAGAACTTCAAGGCACGACCACCAGGAGTCGTTTCTGGATTTCCAAACATAATCCCGATCTTTTCACGAATCTGGTTAATGAAAATCGCAATGGTATTTGATTTATTGATAGCACCAGAAAGTTTTCTAAGGGCCTGTGACATCATACGGGCTTGAAGACCCATATGGGAATCTCCCATTTCTCCTTCGATTTCCGCTTTAGGAACAAGTGCTGCTACGGAGTCGATAACAATAATATCCACCGCACCACTTCTCACTAACGCCTCCGCAATCTCAAGGGCTTGTTCACCAGTATCAGGCTGTGAAAGCAACAATTCATCAATATTCACGCCAAGTTTTTCAGAATATGCTGGATCCAAGGCATGCTCAGCATCAATAAATGCAGCTGTTCCGCCAGTCTTTTGCACCTCTGCTATTGCATGCAAGGCAACAGTCGTTTTACCTGAACTCTCCGGTCCGTATATCTCAATGACACGGCCTCTCGGATAGCCACCTACTCCCAATGCTACATCCAACGCTAGAGACCCACTCGAAATCGTTGAGATTCTTCGATCGGACTGTTCTCCAAGTTTCATTACAGAACCTTTACCAAATTGTTTCTCAATTTGTTTTAACGCCATATCTAAAGCCGCTTGACGATCACTACTCACTTAAGTTCCTCCTCTATATTCAAATAATCGGCAGTCCGATTAAAGATGTTCTTACGTTAGCCATTCTTTGAGGACAAGGTCAATATCTTGTCTCAAAACCTATCTTAACTATATACTCTTTTTGCTATTTTGCCAAGCAAAAAGTCGAACATTCATTCGTTTTTTTCTTTTGGTTAAATCTTCATGAAAAAGTATTTTGTCTACGTGATTTTACCTTTTTCTTTTAGATATCCGCTAATAAAATGCCTTTTTATTGAATAAACTGTTTTCTTCTTTTCCCTTATTCGATAAAACGAAAACTTCTAAGACATAAAAAAACAGAGCCTTTTAAGCTCTGCTTTTATGTCGCTTATAAACCCCGTAATAAATAATGGCAACCATATTTTACACTTCTTACTCGGTTTTGCGCCCTGCTTCCAGATAAATTCAACTCTTCAAAGCGGGTGTCCCCATCCCGTAAGGAAATGCCAATGAATACAGTACCCACTGGTTTCCCTTCTTGTTCATCAGGTCCTGCTACTCCAGTAAAACTGATACCTACATCCGCATCAAGCTTCTCCCGTACCTTAGAGGCCATTTCCATGGCACACTCTCCGCTCACGACGCCATGAGTTGAAATGGTTCCTTCACTTACGCCTAGCACATCCGCCTTTGCATCGTTTGTATAGCTGACAATACCGCCTTTGAACACTTTTCCAGCACCTGGTATGGTCGTTAACTGTTCTTGAAACATTCCACCGGTCAAACTTTCCGCCGCCGCGATCGTTAGCTTACGGACCGTTAATTCTTTAACCAGTTCTTTTATCAGCGATGTATTATCACTTCCATAATAATATTGACCGACCCGATTAAGGATTTCCTTCTCCGCTCCCAAAATAAGCTCTTCACACTTTTCTTTAGACGATTCTTTTGCTGTAATCCTTAAAGTCACTTCCCCTTCAGCTGCAAGTGGGGCAATGGTTGGATTGGTTTGGTCTACGAGAAGATCTTCTATCACCGTTTCCAGCTCCGCTTCCCCTATTCCGTAGAAACGAAGAACCTTCGAATCAATTCGTTCATGCTTTTCAAGCCTTTTCATGATTGCTTCATATCCGTAGTTTAAGAACATTGGTTCCATTTCGCTTGGTGGACCAGGAAGCAGCATATATGTGATTCCCGATTTAGCCAAGACCATTCCGGGTGCCATGCCATGGTCGTTTGGCAATACATCACAGCCTTCCAAAACAAGAGCCTGCTTCCTATTATTTTCAGTCATTGGACGACCGCGCTTTTGAAAGTACGCTTCTATGGATTGTAGTGCATCCTCATCAAAGACGAGCTTTTTCCCAATGTGGCGAGAAATTGTCTCCTTCGTTAAATCATCCTTCGTTGGACCAAGGCCACCAGTAAAGACAATTAAGTTAGCCCGTGACTCAGCAATCTCTATGGCTTGTTGCAGACGACGGTCATTATCTCCGACGACAGTATGGTAAAAAACATTGACACCCATTTCAGCAAACTGTTGCGATAAAAACCTTCCGTTTGTATTGTTAATTTGCCCCAATAGAAGTTCAGAGCCTACTGCAATGATTTCTGCATCCATATCAACGACCCCTTCGTTACTTAGAATTAATGAAAGCTTGCTTGTTTTTCACAAAATAATCGGCCCCAGACCATATTGTAAAGATTAACGCAATCCATAGAGCGATATTGGCAAATGGAAGCGAAATAAAAGCAAAGGGCAGGTTATGAAGCAATAAAGCAGATATTGAGACAATTTGTGCCCATGTTTTAATTTTACCCAATTGGTTGGCCGCGACCACTTCACCCGTACCGGCTAAAACCAGGCGTAAACCAGTAACGGCAAATTCCCGACTGATAATGACGATGGCAATCCAGGACTGGCCATACATTAAATTTAAGTCAACTAAAACAATCAATGCTGCCGAAACAAGTAATTTATCGGCCAACGGGTCTAAAAACTTCCCTAAATCAGTAACCAAATTATATTTTCTTGCAAAATGACCATCAATCCAATCCGTAGTAGAAGCTATGATGAAAAGTATAGCCCCCGCTAGATGCGCCACCGGCAATGTATACTCTCCCCAAGTAAGTGTTCCCCAAGAAAAAGGTACGAGCATGATGATTAAAAAAACTGGAATTAGACAGATTCTTGCTACTGTAATCTTATTAGGCAGATTCAAACTTTTAACCTCCAAAATATACGCTTGCTTTTAGGCAATGCGCTTTCCATCATTGTAATGTGGCCAATGGCCAAGTTTACCTATGTATAATTTACCTCAAAATCATTGATGTATGCCGGTTTAACATGGACATTTTCCATATAGAAAAGAGAAAAATAGTCATCTAAGAGATGACTATTCCGCTTTCGTAAATTGTATCGTAACCAATTGCGTAGTCATATCATTGGGTGAAATAGTATACTCAAGCTTTTCATCATTGACAAAAATTTCCGTTTCGTTTGCTCTACCAATATTAATGACAGCTTCTTTTTCTTCAGTAAAATCTATTTCCTCACTTTCATTTTCCTTGATTGTCCCTTGGAAAAGTAATTTCCCTTCACCATTTGTAATACCTACCCATGGCGAACCTTTAGAGGAAACTTTCAATTTGAAAGTATCCGAACCTTTTAACTCATACGTACTATTTTTACCGCTAGAACTGACAACAGTCAAATCCTGCTCAATCTTTTCTTCTTCTTTTTCTTCTTCTACAGCATTGTCTTTATCCTTTTTATCAGCTGTATCTGTTCCTTCTTTCTGGTCTTTATCTACTTTTTCTTCTTTTTCGTTAAACTCATTACTTTCGTTATATCCAACCACTTCATTCGGTTTATCGCTCTTTTTATCATTGTCATTGGACTTACTCATACTATTGGAAACCAACACCCAAATCAATATAGCGACACCAATTACCACGATCACACCTAGGATTTTAGGCAACATCTCTACAAATTTGGAGTCTTTAGCCGGAATCGTCTTACGGGTTTGAACCCTTGAAAGCTGTTCAGGCAGTTCCTCGCTATAGACAGATGGCACGTCGCTCTTGAACTCCTCGAATATTTCATCAGGGTCCAGACCTACAGCTTCACAATATTGCTTGATGAATGCCCGCACATAAAACTTTCCGGGCATCATACTATAATTTCCCTCTTCAATCCCTACAAGATACCGCTTTTGAATCTTTGTCAGTTCCTGTAAATCATCAAGGGTAAGCCCTTTGGCTTCCCTAGTTTCTTTTAATCGATTACCTAATTCAGTCAAATAAAACACCTGCCATTTTAAAAGTCAAAGGATCCAAATTCCGAACCAGAAAACTGATCTTTTTGGTCCACAACTTCATATGTAATTTCTTCTTCTGGATTGTTTCTTAGTTCAATAATATAATCAAAGTCTTCGAGCGTATACTCCGTATTTTGAACAAACACATCTGGATGTTCAATGACTTTGACAGCATCAAGCCTCATTATTTCACGGATAAGCTGCCAATGTCTCTCATTGGCGCGACGGGTTGATACAATTCCGTCTAGAATAAACAAATTATCATTATTGTACTCATCCTCGATAAGTTGACTGCGAATCGTCTGCTTTAGAAGGGTAGATGACACAAACAACCATCTTTTATTCGCACAAACGCTTGATGCAACTATCGATTCGGTCTTTCCGACTCGGGGCATTCCTCGAATACCGATTAACTTGTGACCTTCTTGTTTGAATAGTTCGGCCATAAAGTCCACCAGTAAGCCCAATTCATCACGAACAAATCTGAATGTGTTTTTTTCATCAGCATCACGTTGTATATAACGGCCATGTCTGACCGCAAGCCGATCGCGTAATTTGGGTTCTCTAAGTTTAATGACCTTTATCGTATCCATCGTATGGAGAATGGACTCAAATCTCTCTATATTTCGGCTGTCGTTTGCCCTTAAAAGCAAACCTCGCCTGCCTTGGTCGACACCGTTAATAGTGATGATATTAATGGATAGCATACCCAGCAAAGATGATATGTCCCCTAATAAACCTGGACGGTTAACTTGAATTTCATATTCAAAATACCATTCTTTTTTCTCCACGATAACACTCCTTAAGCCTAGAAGCTTTTATCCAACCATCGAGTATTACTTATCCGTCATACTATTTCATCTTCTTTACTTTTAAATTATTACTGTCTAGATTCTATAATATAGTATTTCTTGATAAGTTAAAAGGAAAAACCCTATAAAAAATCTCCATTTTCATTGAAGGATAGCGGAATATTTTATATAACCAAGATAAAGGCCCCATTACAAGGGTAACGGGGCCTTTATCTTCACATATTTACTTTGTTCCGTTGTTCTCGACTAACTTGACCATTACATTTGCCATTGCTTGTTTTTCCTCATCGCTCGCAACGGACCAAAGATCAGCTAGCACTTTTTCTTGGTCGTTTTGGGGCTCAACCTGCTTAGCTAAGTAATCACCGATTTCGAAAGCCAAGCTATTTACTGTCTCATCATTCAACCCTTGGCGTTCACCCTCATTAAGACGATCTCCCAAGAAATTTTTCCATTGATCCCAATTGTCTAATACAGACATGTGTGGTCACCCTTTCCTTCAAAATAGTACAAGTATATTTTGTGAAGGAAACGATGAAATTATGCATCTTTAAAAATTTTATTCAAGTGTACCAACCGCCATTTACACCAAGGATTTGCCCGGTTATATAAGAAGCCTTATCGGAAAGTAAATAGGAAACGGCTTCCGCCACTTCCTTGGCACTCCCCATCCTGCCCATTGGGATGTCGCCTTTAATGATTTCCAAATCCTCCGCACTAAAAGATTCCAGCATGGAAGTTGAAATCGCGCCAGGGGCGACGGCGTTTACACGAAGTCCATTTAATGATACTTCTTTGCTTAATGCCTTGATAAAGGCATTTTGCCCTCCCTTGACCATCGAATAAAGCACTTCACATGAAGCACCCGTCTGACCCCAGATGGATGTAACTGCGACGATGGCCGCCTTTTCTTGATACATTAATTTAGGCAACAATTCCTTGGTTAATTGAAAAGGGCTGGTCACATGTAGCTGAACCATTTCATTGACAATCTGCTCAGTCATGTCTGATATGAGTCCATAATAACTATTCCCGCTATTAAGGACGATGGCATGAAGAGCAAATATATTTTCCACCAATTTTTTGTAACCGTCCCCGGTAGACAAATCTGCCTGAATCGGGATGAGTTCGACCTGAAATGGACGAAGTTGTTCAATTAGATCATGAATGGCTTCCTCATTGCTATTGTAATGTAAATAAAGTGAATAATTTTCTTCCGCAAGTTTTAAAGCAATTTCCCTGCCGATTCCTCCGCTAGCTCCCGTTATAAGGGCAAAACGCTTTTCCACTTTCATGCCCCCTCTATATGTTATTTAGGAAGTACCTCACAGACCGTCATCCGCTCAACGGAAATTAGATCCTTGGCAATCTGTTCGATGTCTTCCATTTTAAGTTTTTCCAAAACTGCTACCACATCGAATAATTTCATCTCATTGAATGCATACCGCGTAAATTGGTTGGCAATATATTCGGGTGAATTCAGTGAGCGAAGGTAAGAACCAATTTTTTTCTTAATTGTTCTTTGCAAACTTTCTTCACTTAAACCAGTACCTTTTTTAGAATTCTCCAGGATTTCCAACAAAGACTTTGTTAATTTTTCAGGATTGGCCGTGTCTCCACCAATTAAAGCGAAACCAAACCCTTGTTCCTGGGTATAATCATACGAGAAGCTTTGATCAATCAACCCCTCCTCATACAGGCCTTCATGAAGGGATGAACTTTTCCCGAACAGCATTTCTAAGTATATATTCGTTGCCAGTTCCCGCTTCAAAAGTTGTTCGCCTGTTTGAAAAACATCATTGGCCTTGATTCCAATCATCACTTTCGGTGTTTGAACATTCATTTTTAAAATGTCCTTATCCTTAGCTACTGTATCGGGCTCCTTTTCGAATCTCCGTTCGATTTCCGGTTGTTCCCGGTAGTCTTTACCGTTTTGATTATCCCGTATCTGCTTCATCGTTTTCTCCACATCCACTGGTCCTACAACGAATAATAGCATGTTGCTTGGATGATAGAACGTATTGTAACAATCATAAAGCATGTCTTTCGTAATATCTGCGATTGATTCGACTGTGCCTGCGATGTCGATCTTCACAGGATGGTGATGGTACATGTTCGCAATCGTACCAAAATATAAACGCCAATCAGGGTTGTCATCATACATATTAATTTCTTGTCCTATAATGCCTTTTTCCTTCTCGACGGTCTTCTCGGAGAAATAAGGTTCTTGGACGAAGTCTATTAATGTGGTTAAGTTCCTTTCAAAATTCGATGTGCTCGAAAAAAGATAAGCCGTCCTTGTAAACGATGTGAAGGCATTGGCGGACGCACCCTGCTTAGAGAATTGTTGAAACACGTCTCCGTCTTCTTTTTCAAATAACTTATGCTCTAAGAAATGGGCAATTCCATCCGGTACTTTTGTAAATACTTCTTGGTTCAATGGTTTGAAATGGCTGTCAACTGAACCGTACTTTGTCGTAAACGTGGCGAATGATTTGTTAAACTCTTTTTTTGGAAGAATATATACCTCTAATCCATTCTCCATTTTTTCATGATAGAGCTCTTCTTTTAATTGGGCGAATTCAATTTTTTCCATTATTCTTGCACCTCCGTTCCAGATAGGAAGTAAATTGTATCTAGCTCAATCTTTTGGCCAACTTTGATAATATCTTCCTTGGTTGTCTGTTCCGTTTTTTCAAACCATTCATCAAGTGAGATATCTTTCCCCGATAGAACATTATGATAGAGGATTTCGACTAATCCCCTTGATACATCAATGGTTTCTAGAAGTTGATTTTTAATGACAGCTTTCGTTTGCTCCAATTCTTCTTCCGAAAAATTCCCTTGCTTCATTTCCTTCATTTGTTCATGAATGATATCTATCGCCTGCTTATAGTTAGCATTTTCGATGCCAGCCATCACCATTAGAAGTCCCTTATGACTTTCAAGTCTTGAGGCAGCATAATAAGCCAGGCTTGCTTTTTCCCTGACATTGATGAAAAGTTTTGAATGTGAAAAACCGCCAAAAATCCCATTAAACAGCTGGAGGGCATAATAGTCGGGATCTCCATATGAAATATGCGTCCGATACCCCATATTCAACTTCCCTTGTTTCACATCAGCATTCTCAATGATTTCTTGTTCTTTCTCAACTTTTCCCCCTATATTTCTTTGAAGTCGGGCCGGAACCCGTTCCGGAAGGGAAATATATCGGTCAGCCAGCTTCTCCACTTCTGACTCATCAATATCACCAATGACATACAGATTGATATCATCCTGAGCCAGCATTTTTTCATAAAAAGCATAAAGTGATTGTGGAGTAATGGTCTCCAGGTCTTCTAAATTGCCACTGGCCTCCAAAGCATATGGCTCATGTTTACACATTTCCTCGACAAGACGAGTAGCGGAGTATCTCATTTTATCATCATAGATTGACTGAATACGTTGCCTTAATGACCTGATTTCATTGGTAACAGTCTTGGCATCAAAAGCCTCTCCATTTGTTTTGGGATGAAAGATCACTTCAGAAAGCAACGCAAAAGCTTTTTCCAGAAGGGGGGTCGGGTCGCTTAAGAACTTTTCGTTGACGATATCAATGGTAAAGCTCACGACTTGATATTCCCCTTTTTTTGCCACATCGACGTAAAAGCCCGCTCCATATAGATCATCCAAATAAGACCGAAGCTCGGGCGTAGTTGGGAATTTACTTGTACTGCTTTGAAGCACATATGGCAATAAAGCACGGTATGTAACGGAATCTTTAGTCAGTGGAGCTTTCATTTTCAACACGAGCGTGTTTGTTTTATATTTATCCGTATGGACAATATGCAGCTTATATCCGCTTTTTTCTGTAACTGTGTCGGATGCAATAGACATGGATTAATCCTCCTCGATATGGAATGCATTCTTAATTAAGTTATTGTTTGTAGATACGTAATCTTTTAAACATCTCCTTAAAATATACATGTCAAAGGAAAATTCATGCAAGTTGCAGGTACTTTTTTTGTAAAAGTTCCAACTTAACTATCTTTACTCTGTCCCTGACATGAAATAACGACCACCCGTGATAACGGGTGGTTTTCTCTGCGGCTGAAAGCCTTTATTACTGACCAGGCCCTAAAGGGCCCCTGATTGGTTCGCCAA
>NZ_JBNNST010000012.1:0-126197 GCF_050278025.1 Peribacillus sp. NPDC097197
GTCACACCCGTTCCCATTCCGAACACGGCAGTTAAGCTCTTCAGCGCCGATGGTAGTTGGGGGTTTCCCCCTGTGAGAGTAGGACGCCGCCAAGCCATTTCGAAGGTCAGCCATTAGGCTGGTCTTTTTTTGTTTTCAGACTGGTACCATTAAAATAAAATGAAATCATTCACTGTTGCTAGGACAGGACAAGTTAGATATTGAAAACAACTTTCCGTCGATCTTTGATTAAAATCCCTGGATAAGCTGTTCAACCTATCTGAAAGAATTTATAATTAGAAAAATAGGCAAGCTGTTTAATAAGGGTGGAACAAAAATATTCATGAAAATAGTGAATGCAGGAAAGGAACGATTCTGTGAGTAAAAAGGGTAAAGAAAAGTTTGAAGTTAGAGAAGGAGAAAGCATTGATGAATGCCTAGATCGAATAAAGGCTGCAGGGTATTTTCCTGTGAGGAGAACGGAAGAACCCATTTTTGAGGAAAGAATCACGAATGGAATGGCTCATTATGAACCAATTAACAGGAAAATTGTATTTGAAGCAAAGTTATTGGAGCAAAACACGAACGATCATTAAGTATTCTATAAAAATATTCGATTTTGTCTTGACAATGAAAATGCGTGACGGTAAGATGAATGTATATTAATACCTCTCATATAATCCTGGGGATATGGCCCAAAAGTTTCTACCTGATGACCGTAAATCATCGGACTATGAGAAAAGTAGCTGACTTATTCGGAAACTATCGAAGTCTTTTTTGTGAAGACTTTTTTCCGGGCAGATTGCTTTCTCTATGAGGAAGAAGTCTGCCCGTTTTTTTTTGAAAATTATAGATGAAAGAATGGAAAGTGGGAGGGACAGTATTATGAAGTCACAGGTCGGGGTCATTATGGGTAGCGTCTCGGATTGGGAAACGATGAAGTATGCTTGTGAATCATTGGAACAACTTGAAATCCCCTATGAAAAAAGAGTCGTTTCGGCCCACCGCACACCAGACTTATTGTTTGAATATGCAGAGAGTGCAAGAGAGCGCGGGATTAAGGTAATAATAGCAGGTGCAGGTGGAGCTGCTCATCTACCCGGTATGACGGCAGCTAAAACAATAGTACCTGTGATTGGAGTGCCAATCCAATCCAAGGCTTTAAACGGTTTGGATTCATTATTATCAATTGTTCAAATGCCAGGCGGGGTACCGGTTGCCACGGTAGCCATCGGAAAGGCAGGGGCGATTAACGCAGGTTTGCTTGCGGCGCAGATATTGGCTGCTTTCGATTCAGAAATCGCCGATAGGATAGAGGTTCTCCGAGACGAAACTAGGGAAAAGGTGTTATTGAGCAGTGAACAACTTAAATAAGGTCATTTTACCGGGTCAGACGATTGGAATTATTGGCGGTGGACAGTTAGGCAGGATGATGGCCTTAGCGGCTAAGGCAGCAGGCTTTAAGATAGCTGTTCTTGAACCAACGACTAATGGTCCTTGTGCTCAAGTGGCAGATATAGAGATCCTTGGGGCATATGATGACATAGATGCATTGAAAAGGCTGGCAAATGTCAGTGACGTCATTACCTATGAGTTCGAAAATATCAGTTCCAAGGCTCTAGATTGGTTGAAACAGCATGCCTATCTTCCTCAAGGGTCGGAATTATTAAAACAAACACAGGATCGGCTTACTGAAAAGAAAGCCATAGCAGGTGCCGGAGCAACGGTTGCCCCGTACCGGGAAATTCAGGATGTTTCGGAAATATACCTACATATAGAAGAATTAGGGTACCCAAGTGTGTTAAAAACGACCCGTGGCGGTTATGATGGAAAAGGGCAGTTAGTCATTAATGAGGAAGCTGATATTAAAAAGGCTGAATCCCTGCTCCAAACAGGTGTATGTGTATTAGAAGCTTGGATACCTTTCGTTAAGGAAATCTCGGTTGTCGTGACGCGTAAAGCAAATGGTGAAACAAGTCATTTTCCGGTTGCAGAAAATATTCATATTGAAAATATACTGCATAAAAGCATCGTTCCCGCTCGCATCAGTCAGAGTGCTGAAGAAAAGGCCATTGTGGAGGCTCGACAGCTTGCCGAAAAACTGGACCTTGTCGGTACATTGGCCGTGGAGATGTTTTTAACGGCAAAGGATGAAATCATCATCAATGAGCTTGCACCAAGACCACACAATTCGGGTCATTATACATTGGAAGCATGTGCAACATCCCAATTCGAACAGCATATCCGTGCTGTCTGTAATTGGCCCCTCGGAAATACCTCCTTGTTGCAACCGGTGGTCATGGTCAACGTCCTAGGTGAACACTTGGAGCCATTACTTCATGAAATTCCGGAGCTTACAGATTGGAAGATTCATCTTTATGGTAAAAGAGAGGCCAAGATAAAACGGAAAATGGGGCATGTTAACATTTTACGTCCAACACTCGAGGAAGCCCTTTTAGAAAGTGATCGAAGCAAAATTTGGAATCAACAGGTTGAAACGGAGGAAGCAAAATGATTGAACGTTATACCCGCCCTGAAATGGGGAACATTTGGACAGAGAAAAACCGCTTTAATGCATGGTTGGAAGTAGAAATCTTGGCATGTGAAGCATGGTCGGAACTTGGTGTCATACCGAAAGAAGACGTGAAGCTCCTTCGTGAAAATGCATCATTCGATGTAGAGCGCATCAATGAAATTGAAAAAGATACTCGCCATGATGTTGTGGCCTTCACGCGTGCGGTTTCCGAAACATTAGGTGAAGAACGTAAATGGGTGCATTATGGTCTGACTTCAACGGATGTAGTTGATACGGCACTTTCTTATGTGATTAAACAAGCGAATGATATTCTTTCAAAGGATTTAAATAATTTTGTAGAGATCTTGAAAAACAAAGCGAAAGAACATAAATATACCGTTCAAATGGGACGTACACATGGTGTGCATGCAGAACCGACTACTTTCGGCTTGAAGCTTGCCCTTTGGTACCAAGAAATGAAACGGAATGTGGAACGTTTTGATGCTGCTCGAAAAAACATCGAGGTAGGTAAAATCTCCGGTGCTGTTGGTACATATGCAAACATCGACCCGTTCGTTGAACAATTCGTCTGTGAAAAGCTGGGCCTTGAAGCTGATCCGATTTCAACGCAAACCTTGCAACGTGATCGCCATGCACACTATATGAGCACTTTGGCGTTAATTGCAACTTCCATCGAAAAATTCGCTGTGGAAATCCGAGGATTACAAAAAAGCGAAACGCGCGAAGTGGAAGAATTCTTTGCAAAAGGACAAAAAGGATCATCGGCAATGCCTCATAAACGGAATCCTATCGGTTCTGAGAACATGACAGGAATGGCCCGGGTCATCCGTGGATACATGATGACAGCGTATGAGAATGTAGCTTTATGGCACGAACGTGATATCTCCCACTCTTCTGCTGAACGAATCATCTTGCCGGATGCAACGATTGCTTTGAATTATATGTTGAACCGCTTCAGTAACATCGTGAAAAACCTGACTGTCTATCCTGAGAACATGAAGCGTAACATGGATCGTACTCTTGGATTAATCTTCTCTCAACGCGTGTTGCTTGCTCTTATTGACAAGGGTCTTGTCCGTGAAGAGGCGTATGATACGGTTCAGCCACATGCGATGGACGCCTGGGAGCAACAAGTCCCATTCAGGAGCCTGATCGACAAGGATGATAAAATCACAAGCCTGCTTACTAAAGAAGAACTTGATGACTGTTTCGACCCTACCCATCATTTGAAAAACGTAGATGTGATCTTTGATCGCCTAGGCTTATAAAACAAGGCTGCAAACGTGAATCCCAGTCGGGTGAAGCGTTTGCTCCTTGCCTAATGATAAAATAAAAATTCATAATATTCACAATTCGGAGGTCTTAACAGATGGAAAAGCGAGAATTGCTGTATGAAGGGAAAGCGAAACAGATTTATGCAACGGACAACAGTGAAATAGTATGGGTGGAATACAAAGATTCAGCAACGGCTTTCAATGGCGAGAAGAAGTCAGAAATCGCTGGTAAAGGCCAGTTGAATAATCAAATTACTAGTTTACTATTTTCAAAGCTTGCCGAACAAAACATTCCTTCTCATTTTATAGAAAAGCTTTCCGAGCGGGAGCAACTGGTTAAAAAGGTCTCCATCATACCTCTTGAAGTGGTCGTTAGAAACACGGCTGCCGGTAGCTTCTCTAAACGCACTGGCATGGAAGAAGGCCACCCACTAAAGAAAACGCTCGTTGAATTTTATTATAAAGACGACGCACTCGGCGATCCCCTGTTGACGGAAGACCATATTGAAGAATTGGAACTTGCCAGCAAGGAAGATGTAGCTATCTTAAAGGAAAAGGCACGGGAAATCAGTAAGGTCCTATCAACCATCTTCCAAGAGATGGGCATTAACTTGATTGATTTTAAACTGGAGTTTGGCAAGACATCGGATGGGGAAATCCTATTGGCTGATGAAATTTCACCGGATACTTGTCGCCTTTGGGATGCAGTGACAAATGAAAAACTGGACAAAGACGTATTCCGCCGTGATTTAGGTAGTTTAACAGATGCATATGGAAAAATTCTAGCAAAGTTGGAGGGTACTCAACATGTATAAGGTTAAGGTATATATCACACTACGAGAAAGTGTACTGGATCCACAGGGGACAGCGGTTCAACAATCCCTTCATAGTTTGACATATAACGAAGTAAGCGATGTTCGTGTCGGGAAATACATTGAACTGACGATTGAAGACACCGACCGTGATTTAGATCAACTGGTGAAGGAAATGTGTGAAAAGCTATTAGCCAATACAGTCATTGAAGCGTACCGTTATGACGTGGAGGAGGTTGTCACCCAATGAAATTTGCTGTGATCGTTTTCCCTGGCTCCAATTGTGATGTCGACATGTACCATGCGATACAGGATGCGCTTGGGGAGGAAGTGGAGTATGTATGGCATTCCACGGATAATCTAGACAAATTTGACGGAATCCTGCTTCCAGGCGGATTCTCTTATGGCGACTACCTACGTTCAGGAGCGATTGCCCGTTTTTCCAATGTGATGGCAGAAGTCGTAAAAGCGGCTCAAGCAGGAAAACCGGTTCTTGGCGTCTGCAATGGTTTTCAAATTTTGCTTGAAGCAGGGCTGTTACCGGGAGCGATGCGACGTAATGATGGTCTGAAATTCATCTGTCGTAATGTAGAGCTGAATGTTCAAAATAATGAATCAATGTTTACCACGGGATATTCATTAAACGAATCAATCACCATTCCAGTGGCCCATGGTGAAGGAAACTATTACTGTGATAAAGACACACTTGAGGAATTAAAACAAAATAACCGCATTCTGTTCACTTATAAGGGTGAAAATCCCAACGGTAGCCTAGAACAAATCGCGGGAATCACCAATGCACAAGGTAATGTCCTCGGAATGATGCCTCATCCCGAACGTGCTGTTGACTCACTGCTTGGCAGTAAAGACGGCTTAAAGATCTTTCAATCCATCGTGAAAAACTGGAGGGAATCACATGTTGTTACAGCTTGAACCAAGTCCGGATAAAATTAAATCGGAGCGTTTATACGCAAGTATGGGGCTATCCGATGAAGAATTCGCCATGGTGGAGAAAATCTTAGGCAGACTGCCGAATTATACGGAAACGGGTTTGTTTTCCGTCATGTGGTCAGAGCATTGTTCCTACAAAAATTCAAAACCCATCTTAAGAAAATTCCCGATTACGGGGGAAAAAGTATTACAAGGTCCTGGGGAAGGCGCAGGAATCGTCGATATCGGTGATAATCAGGCCGTCGTTTTCAAGATTGAAAGCCATAACCATCCATCGGCCATTGAGCCATATCAAGGAGCAGCTACAGGCGTTGGGGGCATTATCCGTGATGTCTTCTCCATGGGAGCCCGACCTATCGCCATGTTAAATTCGCTGCGCTTCGGCGAATTGGATAACGAACGCGTGAAATATTTATTCAAAGAAGTGGTTGCAGGAATTGCTGGATATGGGAACTGCATTGGGATTCCCACTGTCGGCGGTGAAATTCAATTCGATCCTTCCTATGAGGGAAATCCATTAGTCAATGCCATGTGCGTCGGGTTAATTGATCATAAGGACATCAAGAAAGGTCAAGCTCATGGTGTCGGGAATACGGTCATGTACGTGGGTGCCAAAACTGGCCGTGATGGCATTCATGGAGCTACATTTGCATCGGAAGAACTTTCAGAGTCTTCAGAAGAGAAAAGACCAGCCGTGCAAGTTGGCGATCCATTCATGGAGAAATTACTGTTAGAAGCTTGCCTTGAACTCATCCATAATGATGCGCTTGTCGGCATTCAGGATATGGGCGCAGCGGGGCTTACTAGCTCTTCGGCTGAGATGGCGAGTAAAGCTGGATCAGGGATTAAAATGAACCTTGATTTAGTGCCTCAACGTGAAACAGGCATGACTGCGTATGAAATGATGCTGTCTGAGTCACAAGAACGGATGTTAATCGTCGTTACTAAAGGACGGGAACAGGAAATCGTTGATTTGTTTACGAAATATGACCTGGAAGCAGTTGCTGTTGGTGAAGTAACGGATGATAAAAACTTAACACTTTCCCATCAAGGTGAAATCGTTGCGGAAGTTCCAGTTGATGCATTGGCTGAAGAAGCACCAATCTATCACAAGCCATCTGCTGAACCACAGTATTTCCGCGACTTCCAAAGCATGACGGCAAAAGTGCCGGTTATCAAGGATTATAAGGGTACTCTTATAGCATTATTACAACAGCCTACCATTTCAAGCAAGGAATGGGTTTACGACCAATATGATTATATGGTTCGTACGAATACAGTGGTATCACCTGGTTCCGACGCTGCAGTGGTACGTGTGCGAGGAACGAATAAAGCTCTTGCAATGACAACGGATTGTAACTCCCGCTATATTTACCTCGACCCCGAGACAGGCGGTAAGATTGCTGTAGCTGAGGCGGCCCGTAACATTGTCTGTTCGGGTGGAGAACCTTTGGCGATTACAGATTGCTTGAATTTTGGAAACCCAGAAAAACCAGAGATATTTTGGCAACTGGAAAAAGCCGCTGATGGCATGAGCGAAGCATGTCGCAGCTTAAGTACGCCTGTCATTGGTGGAAATGTATCGCTTTATAATGAAACGAATGGCGAGGCCATTTATCCAACTCCAGTAGTTGGGATGGTTGGTCTTGTACATGACCTTCAACATATCACGACCCAAACGTTCAAACATGAATCCGACTTGATATATGTGGTCGGGGAAGCGAAAGCTGAATTTGGTGGCAGTGAACTTCAAAAAATGGTAGAAGGAAAAATCTTTGGACCTGCACCGGAATTGGACTTACATGTTGAACAAAAACGGCAAGCACAAATTCTTGAAGCCATTCGAGCAGGGCATATCGCCTCCGCACATGATCTTTCAGAGGGTGGTTTGGCTGTTGCCTTAAGTGAATCTCTATTCGGTCCGACTACACTCGGCGCCAACGTTAAGGTTTCCGGCGAATTGGTATCCGGGTTATTCAGTGAAACGCAATCCCGATTCTTACTATCCGTTAGTCCAGAAAACCAAGCGGCATTTGAATCCATTGTTGAAGATGCAATCCTTATAGGGGAAGTAACGAATGATTCAAAAATAATCGTGACGGATGATGGCGATAATCTGGTATTTGAAGTGAATGTTGAGGAATTACAATCAGCTTGGAAAGGGGCCATTCCATGCTTGCTGAAATAAGAAGTCTTAATGAGGAATGTGGTGTAGTAGGAGTCTGGGGACATCAAGATGCAGCACAGCTTGCCTATTACGGACTGCATAGCTTACAGCATCGGGGCCAAGAGGGAGCAGGCATTGTCGTGACGGACGGTAATCAAATGTCCATCACGAAAGGGGAAGGTCTTGTAACGGAAATCTTCACGGCAGAAAAAATGCAGGCACTTTCCGGTACAGGGAAGTCAGCGATAGGTCATGTCCGTTATACGACAGCAGGAGGCGGTGGATATCAAAACGTCCAGCCTTTCTTGTTCAATTCACATACAGGGGGGCTGGCTCTTGCCCATAATGGGAATATCGTCAATGCCAGCCAGTTAAAAGCACAGTTAGAGGGACAAGGGAGCATTTTTCAAACGACGTCGGATACGGAAGTCCTTGCACATTTGATTAAACGCTCCGGTTATTCTGATATAAGGGATTCTGTGAAAAATAGCTTAAGTATGCTGAAGGGTGCCTACGCATTTGTTATCATGACAGAAAACCAAATGATTTTAGCGCGGGATCCACATGGTTTCCGTCCACTTTCCCTCGGAAAGATAGGAGATGCGTATTACGCCGCTTCTGAAACATGTGCTCTTGATATCGTTGGGGCGGAATTCATCCGTGATATCGAACCAGGCGAGCTTGTCGTCATCAATGATGAAGGAATCTATTCAGAGTACTTTTCCCTTTCCAGTCAACAAGCCATGTGTACGATGGAATATGTGTATTTTTCCCGTCCGGATAGCAATATTGATGGGATTAATGTACATACAGCCAGGAAAAACCTTGGTAAGCAAATGGCTCAGGAAGCGAAAATCGAAGCGGATGTTGTCACGGGTGTTCCGGATTCAAGCATATCGGCGGCCATTGGTTATGCCGAAGCTGCGGGCATCCCTTATGAAATGGGCTTAATTAAGAACCGTTATGTCGGACGGACATTTATTCAACCGTCGCAAAGCCTTCGCGAACAGGGTGTGAAGATGAAGTTATCACCGGTACGAGGCGTCGTTGAAGGGAAACGCGTGATCATGGTGGACGATTCGATCGTACGTGGTACGACCAGCAGAAGGATTGTCCGCATGCTGAAAGATGCAGGGGCGAAAGAGGTCCATGTTGTGATCAGTTCGCCTCCAATTAAAAATCCATGTTTTTACGGTATTGATACATCGAAAAAAGATGAACTGATTGCCAGCTCCAAATCGGTGGAGGAAATACGGGAAATCATTGAAGCCGATTCATTAACCTTCTTAAGTGTGGAAGGCATGGTCGAAGCGATTGGACGTCCGTTTGCTGGAGAAACACGCGGTTCATGTCTAGCATGCTTCACGGGAAATTATCCAACGGAAATTTTCGATTATGAACGGGAAAAAATTAAATGCTAAAAAGGCATCGATAAGAACGAGTGGTTTTCGGAGGGGGATTTCAAATGGCTAATGCATATAAGCAGGCTGGCGTCGATATTGAAGCGGGCTACGAAGCGGTAAATCGGATGAAGAAACATGTAAAACGGACATTTCGTCCTGAAGTAATGAACGGATTGGGTGGTTTCGGAGGCATGTTCGATTTGTCTTCGTTACACCTTAAAGAGCCTGTCCTTATCTCAGGAACGGATGGAGTCGGGACGAAGCTTTTACTCGCGTTCATGATGGATAAACATGATACAATTGGAATAGATTGTGTAGCGATGTGCGTCAATGATGTGGTCGTACAGGGGGCTGCGCCGTTGTACTTTTTAGATTATATAGCTTGCGGCAAAGCTGATCCCGAGAGAATTGAAATGATCGTTAAAGGGATTGCGGACGGATGTGAGCAAGCGGGTTGTGCTTTAATCGGTGGGGAAACAGCTGAAATGCCAGGGATGTACGAAATCGAAGAATATGACGTGGCTGGGTTCACTGTTGGGGCGGTTGAAAAATCACGCTTAATTACGGGTGAGGGCATATCCAATGGTGATGTTGTCATCGGTCTTGCTTCAAGCGGGATCCATAGCAATGGCTATTCACTTGTCCGTAAAATCCTTCTTGAAGATGCAGGAATGGATTTACAGGAACTCGTGCCGGAGTTCGGTTGCAAATTGGGTGAAGAATTGTTGAAACCGACAAAAATCTATGTCCAGTCGATATTGTCGACACTTGAAAAGTTTGAAGTGAAGGGACTAGCACATATTACAGGTGGCGGGTTCATCGAAAATATTCCGCGTATCCTTCCCGAAAACTGCGGTGTTGAAATTGAGTTGGGCAGCTGGACGATTCCCCCAGTATTCTCGTACCTTGAGGAAAAAGGAAATCTTGTTCAGAAGGAAATGTTCAATATATTCAATATGGGCATCGGGATGACGGCCGTCGTGAAAAAATCGGATGCTCCTGCGATCATTGCGCATCTACAGTCTTGTGGTGAACAGGCTTCTGTCATAGGAACGATTATTGAGGGTGAAGGAGTGTCTTTTAAGCGATGAGGCGCCTTGCTGTCTTTGCATCGGGTAATGGAAGCAACTTTCAAGCAATCGCTGATGCAATAAAAGAGGGAAATCTAGAAGCGGATATATGCCTTGTTGTTTGTGACCGTGAGGATGCTTACGTAATTGAGAGGGCTAGAATGGAGAACATTCCGGTATTCTCATTCTCAGCAAAACAGTACGAAAATAAGGCGGGATATGAACGGGAGATACTGGATGAACTTCATGTCCATGGCGTAGAATTCATTATTCTTGCTGGTTATATGCGGTTAATAGGATCGACGTTATTAGGGGAATATTCACACAGGATTGTGAATATTCACCCTTCTCTTTTGCCTTGCTTTCCAGGTAAGGATGCTATTGGCCAGGCTTTTAAGGCTGAAGTGAAGGAAACCGGGGTCACGATTCATTATGTCGATGAGGGAATGGATACAGGACCGATTATTGCTCAACAGGCGGTCCCCATTCTTAACGGAGATACAAAAGACATCCTCCAAAAAAGAATTCAGGAATTGGAACATGATCTGTATCCAAAAACTTTGCAACAGCTATGCCAAGAGAAACAACATACATAATGGAGGGAACAACATACCATGAAGAAACGTGCGTTAATTAGTGTATCGGATAAAACAGGTATCGTAGAATTTGCCAAAGGGTTGAAAGAGGCCGGGTTTGAAATCATTTCAACGGGCGGTACGAGTAAAACATTACAGGATAATGGCGTGGATGTTATCGGTATCAGTGAAATCACTGGTTTCCCGGAAATTCTGGACGGCCGCGTTAAAACGTTACACCCGAATGTCCATGCAGCAGTCTTAGCCAAGCATGGAGATGAAGGGCATAAAGCTCAACTAGCAGAGCATCATATTGAACCGATTCAGTTGGTCTGTGTGAACCTTTATCCTTTCCAATCGACGATATCGAAACCGGATGTGACGGTGGAAGATGCGATTGAGAACATCGATATCGGAGGACCGACCATGCTACGTTCGTCTGCGAAAAACCACGAGTATGTGACAGTTATCGTCGATAGCGAGGATTATGCAACGGTATTGGCTGAGCTAAAAGAAAACGGAGATGTCTCAAAAACGACGAATCGTCGTCTGGCAGCTAAAGTCTTCCGTCATACAGCGGCATACGATGCCGTGATTTCAGAATATATGACTGAGCTTGCCGAAGAAGAGAATCCAGAATCACTTACTGTTACTTATGAATTGAAACAGTCGCTTCGTTATGGGGAAAATCCTCATCAAAAAGCAGCGTTCTATAAAAAACCGCTTGGATCTACCTTCTCGATTGCGGAAGCAAAACAACTGCACGGAAAAGAGCTTTCATACAATAACATCAATGATGCAGACGCAGCCCTTCAAATCGTTAAGGAATTCAAAGAACCGGCAGCCGTGGCCGTCAAGCATATGAATCCTTGTGGAGTCGGTGTTGGTGATACGATTCTGGAAGCATTCGATAAAGCGTATGAAGCGGATTCCACTTCGATTTTTGGTGGCATCATCGCCTTGAACCGTGAAGTGGATAAAGCGACTGCGGAAAAGCTTCACGAAATTTTCCTTGAAATCATCATCGCTCCAGGATTCTCTAAGGAAGCATTGGATGTATTGACAAGTAAGAAGAACCTTCGTCTATTAACGGTTAATTTCCAGGCTGCTAAAAAACCGGAACGTAAATTGACTTCAATTGAAGGTGGTTTACTCGTGCAAGAACGTGATGCTTTCGGTTTGAAGGATGCAGAAGTAAAAGTGGCAACAAAACGCGAACCGACCGCAGAAGAGTGGAAAGCTCTTGAACTTGGTTGGAAAATCGTGAAACATGTCAAATCGAATGCCATCGTTATTTGTAATGATCAGATGACATTGGGCGTGGGTGCAGGGCAAATGAACCGTGTCGGCGCAGCAAAAATAGCTCTAGAACAAGCTGGTGAAAGAGTAGCGGGAAGTGCTTTGGCATCGGATGCTTTCTTCCCTATGGACGATACCGTGGAGGCGGCGGCAAAAGCAGGCGTAACGGCAATCATCCAGCCAGGTGGATCGAAGAAAGACCAAGATTCAATTGATAAAGCCGATGAATATGGAATAGCAATGGTATTCACAGGAGTTCGCCACTTTAAACATTAATCGAAGATGAGGTGCGGTAATGAATGTACTAGTGATTGGCCGTGGAGGCAGGGAGCACGCTATCGCCCGTAAACTGTTTGAAAGCAAACGGGTTAAGAAAGTCTTCGTGGCGCCAGGGAATCCCGGCATGGCAGATGTTGCCGAACTTATATCAATCGAGGAAACCAAACATCAAGAATTGGTCGCTTTCGCAAAAGAAAATGCGATTGCTTTGACGGTGATTGGACCGGAAACGCCTTTACTTAATGGGTTGGCTGATGACTTTGAGAAAGAAAACTTGCAGGTGTTCGGACCAAACAGCCGGGCTGCGGTCATTGAAGGAAGTAAATCATTTGCTAAGAATTTAATGAGGGATTATCATATTCCAACAGCAGAATATGAGACGTTTTCTGATTATGAGCAGGCAAAGGCATATATCGAAAAAGTGGGCGCTCCCATTGTCATCAAGGCGGATGGTCTGGCTGCGGGCAAAGGCGTAGTAGTCGCCATGACGATGCAGGAAGCAATGGAAGCCATTCATGATATGCTAGTCGGTGCAAAGTTCGGGGAAGCTTCAGCAAAGGTTGTCATCGAGGAATACCTGGATGGCGAGGAGTTTTCATTGATGGCCTTCGTGAACGGGGATAAAGTATATCCAATGGTTATCGCACAGGATCATAAACGTGCCTACAATGGTGATAAAGGACCGAATACTGGTGGAATGGGTGCGTACTCCCCCGTCCCTCAAATATCCGATAGTATGGTGCAAGCAGCGGTAGATGCTATTCTGCAACCGACGGTTCATGCGATGATTTCAGAAAATCGCCGATTTTCAGGCATATTATATGCCGGGTTAATTGCAACGGAAAAGGGTACAAAAGTGATTGAATTCAATGCCCGTTTTGGGGATCCGGAAACTCAAGTAGTATTGCCCCGCTTAAAGACGGATTTCGTCGATACTCTTGAAGCGGTCCTTGCAGGGGAAGATTTAGATCTTGAATGGCATGATGAAGCGGTTCTTGGTGTAGTCGTGGCTGCAGAAGGCTATCCTGGAGCATACACGAAGGGGTCGGTAATCAAAGGGTTGGATAGGATTCAGCCGGACACCCATATTTACCATGCCGGGACGGCCAAAAACGACCAGGGAGATCTTGTTTCCAATGGAGGCAGGGTATTGCTTGTTGCGGCTAAAGGAAACGACCTTGCGTCTGCCCAAAGACAAGTCTATAAAGAAGTAGAACATATTGAAAAAGAAGGCCTGTTTTGGCGTACGGATATTGGATATCGAGCCATAGAATAGGTTCCTTGACCATAAAAAGAAGCTGGCTCAAATATCGAGTCAGCTTCTTTTAAAATGAAATCAATACGAATCAGATTGGTCATCCCTGTTCTGCTTATCCTTCATCATGGCTTGGCCATTTTCCATTACATCGACAACGGGGCAATAGCGCAATATGCCTTCGCCTATTTTCATGGCAGCAAGGATGACCACCATTAAGTAGGATTGATTTTTCCATGGTTTTTTAACCATTTTCGCTGTGGCCCAGGTAAGAAAGGTAAAGCCACAGGTAATCCGCATAAGCGCATTGACTATGCTGATATTTTGTTTGAATTTCATGATAAGTTCATCCTTTCACAAAAATTTCACAGTATTCTGGTTAACTTTACTGTGTTAATGAAATAAATATGTTACTATAAGATAAAATTGGATTGAATTGGGATTTCAATTCCTTTGTCTTACAATTCATGGAGGGATGTTTATGCTGGAACAACGTTATAGATGGAAAAATAAACATCTACGGGAACATATAGATGTGCTGGATGGAAAGAGGTCACCACACATTCTTTTGAAAAATGCTACATATTTAAACCAGGCTTTACGAAAATGGGTGAAAGCAAATATATGGATTTATGACGATCGCATTATCTATGTCGGTACAAACCTTCCTGAAAATATAGACCGCTGTGAAATGGTTGATTGTTCAGATCAGTACCTGGTCCCGGGATATATTGAGCCGCATTCACACCCTTCTCAATTATATAATCCCCTGTCTTTCTCACGCTATGCATCCCATTTTGGGACAACGACACTTATCAATGATAACCTGCCATTCCTTTTGCAATTAGGAAAAAAGAAAGCGTTTTCTCTTTTGAAGGAGCTACGTAACATCCCTGTTACGATGTATTGGTGGAGCCGTTTTGATGGACAAACGGAGTTGATCGATGAAGATACCGTATTTTCTCATGGAGCGGTTAAATCCTGGCTTGAGCATGATGCCGTTTTACAGGGCGGTGAACTGACGGGGTGGCCTAAGCTTCTTGATGGCGATGACATGATGCTGCATTGGATTCAGGAGGCCAAGCGGATGAGGAAGAAGATAGAGGGTCACTTTCCTGGTGCTTCTGAGAAAACACTTGCCAAGATGACACTATTTGGAGCCGATTGTGACCATGAGGCCATGACAGGTGATGAGGTGATGGAGCGCTTACTTCAAGGCTATTTCGTTTCATTAAGGCATTCATCCATCCGTCCGGATCTCCCAAACATATTGCAGGAAATTCATGAACTGGGTATCGATCAATATGATAAGTTCTTTTATACAACGGATGGTTCACCACCGTCTTTTTATGAAAAGGGATTCATAGATTGCTTGATTAAAATAGCAATCGAACAGGGTGTACCAGTCATTGACGCCTATAATATGGCCACTATCAATATCGCACGCTATTATAATATTGAATATCTCCATGGCAATATTGCTACGGGCAGAGTCGCCAATATCAATTTTCTGTCTGATATTGAGGAGCCCGCCCCGGTTTCTGTCATGGCTAAAGGGAAATGGGTGAAGCGGGATGGGAAAATCATTCCGGATTCACAAGAAATCAACTGGAGCGATTTTGACTTTAAACCGTTGGAAATGGACTGGGACCTTAGTTTGAAGGAAGATTTCGAATTCTCGATGCCGTTCGGAATAGAGCTGGTCAATAACGTGATCACCAAACCATATTCCCTTTCAAACGATGTGGGATATGAAGAGCTTACCTTTCAAGATGATGAGTGTTTCTTCATGCTCATCGATAAGGAAGGGAAATGGCGGATCAATACGATACTGAAGGGGTTTGCCGATAAGTTATGCGGTTTTGCAGCCACCTATACGAATACCGGGGATATCATTTTGATTGGGAAACGTAAGAAGGATATGCACCTGGCCTTCAACCGGCTGAAGGAAATCGGCGGCGGTATTGTTTTGACAGAGCAAGGAGAAGTGATTCATGAGGTGCCATTAACATTAAAAGGGATAATGTCCAATAAGGAAGTTCCTGAATTAATTATAGAAGAAAATGAATTGAAAAGATTGTTGCGTGAACGGGGTTATCGCTTCGCTGATCCCGTATATACCCTATCCTTTTTTTCTACGACCCATTTACCGTATATCAGGGTTACCCAGCGTGGGGTATATGATGTAATGAATAAAAATATACTCTTCCCTACTATAATGCGTTAAAATATAAAAGAACGCAGCAAACGACACGGTTGAGTAATCAGGAGCGTGAAAAGTGTATGAAAAAGTTTCTTTTCATCATGATAGCGATGTTACTTTTAGTAGGCTGTTCAGCGAAGGATAAGACAGAGGAAGACCAGCAAGACGAATCTGTCATGAAAGATACAGATGGTTCTTCAGGTGTTTTTCCGCTAACGGGAATAAGCACAGATGGAGAGAAGAAGCGTAGGGCCGTAGCGGTGATGATCAATAATCACCCACAGGCGCGTCCCCAATCGGGTCTTTCTGAAGCGGACATCGTTTATGAATTGCTGGCGGAGGGTGACATTACAAGGTTGTTAGCCGTTTTCCAGAGTGAGACCCCAGATCAAATCGGTCCGATTAGAAGTGCGAGAGATTATTATATCGAACTTGCCAAAGGCTTGGACTGTCTCTATGTATGCCACGGTAATAGCCCGGAGGCAAAGACGATGCTTGACAAAGGTTATGTTGATAACTTGAATGGCTTATATTATGATGGTACTCTATTTCAGCGGACTACAGACCGAAAAGCCCCACATAACTCCTACACCTCTTTTGAAAATATTGAAAAAGGTGCAAAGGAAAAAGGCTATGAGTTGACTGGTGCCCCCGAACCGTTTGCATTCTTGACGGAGGAAGAGGCAAAAGGTCTGCAAGGAGATGCAGCTTTGAACATCGATGTCGTCTATGGAGATGCAACATCCAATGTTCATTATGAGTATGAAAAAGCAGAAGAAAAATACACACGTTATTCGAATGGTGAGCAAACGGTTGAGTATCAATCTAAGAAACCTGTCCTGTTAGATAATATATTCATCATTGAGGCTGCTCATCAGGTGGTTGACGATAAAGGACGCCGAAAGATTGATTTGAAAAGCGGCGGAAAAGGTTACCTACTTCAAAAGGGGAAAATCAATGAAGTAGAATGGGTGAATAAAGATGACCGGATTATACCCGTGATTAATGGGAAAGAAGTAGGGTTGGTGACAGGCAAGACCTGGGTCAACGTAATTCCGAACCAACCAGGTATAGATAAGAACGTGTCATTTGATGCCCAAGAAAATTAAGGGGGAGTATGTATGCAAATTGATAAGTTAAGAGGGAAAGCGACAGATCAATTGTTTAAGTCGATTCTTTCTTTGCGCGATTTAGACGAGTGCTATCGCTTTTTTGATGATTTATGCACCGTCAATGAAATATCATCTTTGGCACAACGTCTTGAAGTGGCCCGCATGCTTGAGGAAGGTAAAACTTATCATAAGATTGAAACGGAAACCGGAGCCAGCACGGCTACGATATCCAGGGTCAAACGTTGCTTGAACTACGGGAACGACGCTTATTCCATGGCCATCAATCGCATTAAAGAAGATGTAGAGGAACCAACTGAAACGTAATGGGACGTTTCTTATAATGGATGAATCGAAAAAAACCGAGGAACTCGTTTTCTTGGTTTTTTATTTTGAGTTTATCCAGGTGGTCGGCAGCTTTTTTAGAGGAGTTGCCACGATAGAGTGGGTTTTCGATTCGTAGGTTTTTTTTGGAAAATTTTTTATCAGCACTTCTCTTTTTTTATGAAAAATCTTAATGCTATAATGGTTTAATGGGAAGTGTGAATGGAGGATTATTATGTACGATTTTCGCGAGTGGAAACATGTTTTCAAACTCGATCCAAATAAAGAAATAAGCGATGAAGCATTGGAAAAGGTTTGTGAATCTGGAACAGATGCCATTATGGTCGGCGGCACGGACGGAGTCACGCTTGAGAATGTGCTTCATTTAATGGCAAGGGTCAGGCGCTATACCGTTCCGTGCGTGATGGAGATTTCGTCAGTGGAAACGGTGACGCCTGGGTTCGATTTATATTTTATCCCAAGTGTGTTGAATAGCACCGATCCTGATTGGATGATGAAATTGCATCAGCAGGCGGTCAAGGAATACGGATATTTAATGAATTGGGACGAGATTTTTGTCGAGGGATATTGTATCCTCAACCCTGATTGCAAGGTGGCTCAATTGACGAATGCCAACACTGAATTGGATATGGATGATGTGGGTGCCTATGCGATGATGGCCGAAAAGATGTTCAATCTCCCTATTTTTTATCTGGAGTATAGCGGTATATATGGAGATGTCCGGATGCTGGAGGCCGCTAAAGAGAGCATGGAGAATAGCGTGCTATTCTATGGAGGCGGCATTAAATCAGTCGAACAGGCTAAAGAAATGGCCAAGTTTGCGGATGTAATCGTAGTTGGAAATGTAATTTATGAAGACTTGAAGGCGGCACTTGCAACGGTTGCCGCTGTTAAATAAAACGTTCATGGAATTAATGAAGTGTAGTATAATAAAAGAACAAATGTTCGTACAGGCGGTGTAATGATGCAATATTTAGCGGAAAAATTACTAACGGGTTTGAATGAACAACAACAAAAAGCAGTAAAAGCAACGGATGGCCCACTATTGATCATGGCTGGTGCAGGTAGTGGAAAGACCCGTGTTCTAACACATAGGATCGCATACTTGATGGTGGAGAAAGAAATCGCGCCTTGGAATATCCTCGCCATCACGTTTACCAACAAAGCGGCCCGAGAAATGAAAGAAAGAATCCGGGCGATTCTAGGTGGCGCATCCGAGGACATTTGGATTTCGACGTTTCACTCCATGTGTGTCCGGATTTTACGAAGAGATATCGACCGGATGGGTTTCAACCGGAACTTCTCCATTTTAGACACGACAGATCAGCAATCAGTCGTTAAGCAAATCCTGAAAGACCGCAATTTGGATCCAAAGAAATATGATTATCGGGCTATCCTTGGAAGTATCAGCTCGGCGAAAAATGAATTGGTCGGTCCGGAAGAATACCAAAAAACCGCATCGGACTTTTTCACAAAAATCACGGCGGATGTCTATACGGAATATCAAAAAAGGTTACGGAAAAACTCAGCACTTGATTTTGATGATTTGATCATGATGACGATCCAATTATTCCAGATTGTTCCGGAAGTTTTGGAATACTATCAACGCAAGTTTCAATATATCCATGTCGATGAGTATCAAGATACCAACCGTGCCCAATATATGCTTGTTAAACTACTTGCTTCACGTTTTCGTAATCTATGCGTTGTAGGGGATTCGGATCAGTCGATCTATCGGTGGCGCGGTGCGGATATAGCCAATATCCTTTCTTTTGAAAAGGATTACCCGAATGCGACGATGATTTTCCTTGAACAGAATTACCGTTCAACGAAAAAGATCCTTGAAGCGGCCAATAAGGTCATTGATAATAACCAAAACCGTAAGCCGAAGAATCTATGGACAGAGAACGTAGCGGGTAATAAGTTATCTTATTTCAGGGCAGACAATGAGCAAGGTGAAGCACAATTCGTAGCAGGGAAAATAAATGAATTAACGCTAAAAGGCGAAAGAAAGTATTCTGATATAGCTATCCTGTATCGGACAAACGCACAGTCCCGGGTAATGGAGGAAGTGCTGCTTAAGTCAAACATCAACTATGCCATCGTCGGCGGCACCAAGTTCTATGATCGTAAAGAGATCAAGGACCTGCTTGCTTATCTGCGGCTCATCGCCAATCCTGACGATGATATTAGCCTGCGCCGTGTAATCAATGTTCCAAAACGCGGCATTGGCGCAACATCGATGGATAAGGTGGCGGATTACGCCAATCAATATGATATTTCCATTTATAAAGCGCTCGAGTCGATAGAAATGATCGGGATTAGCGGGAAGGCGACGAAAGCAGCCCGTGAATTCCATACATTGATTACGAATTATACGAATCAGCAGGAATTTTTGTCCGTTACGGAATTGGTAGAAGAAGTCATCGAAAAAACGGGATACCGTGAAATGTTAAGGGCTGAAAAAACGATTGAATCACAAAGCCGCCTAGAAAATATTGATGAGTTTCTATCCGTGACGAAAGCATTTGAAAGTAATAGTGAAGATAAATCATTAGTGGGCTTTTTAACGGATTTGGCGTTGGTGGCCGATATCGATAAACTAGATGAAAACCCTGAAGACGCTAACGATGCGGTAACGCTGATGACGCTCCATTCTGCGAAGGGCCTCGAATATCCGGTCGTCTTTTTACTTGGGCTTGAAGAAGGGGTATTCCCACATAGCCGCTCCCTCATGGATGAGGAAGAGATGGAAGAAGAACGCCGTCTTGCCTACGTGGGCATTACAAGGGCTGAAAACGAATTGTTTTTAAGCAATGCCCAAATGCGGACACTTTACGGACGCACGAACATGAATCCAGTGTCCCGTTTCATTTCGGAAATCCCGGCAGAACTTCTGGAAGATTTAAAACCGAAACCCGCTCCCAAGTCTAAGCAAACTTCATTCAGTTCTTCGGCGAGGACAGGTTCTACTGCACCTACCCATGCTAGAAAAACACCTAGCTTCGGACGTGCTGTTTCTGCCCCATCTGCAACAGGCGGTGAAGAAATAGGCTGGGCTGTCGGTGATAAGGCTTCCCATAAAAAATGGGGTGTCGGAACGGTAGTCAGTGTAAAAGGGGAAGGCGAAGGAAAAGAATTGGATATCGCATTTCCTAGTCCGACCGGAATCAAGCGTTTGTTGGCGAAGTTTGCACCAATCGAAAAAGTTTAAGCTATGAATATACGCCTACTGGCAAAGGATAAAGTTACCTGCATGTACATCGCCTTCTCATATAGAAGGCGACCGGGTTTCTTTAGAAAGGATTGAATGTATGGATATACAAGCTGCAAAGAAAAGTGTCCTTGAATTACAAACACTATTAAATCAATACAGTTATGAATACTATGTGCTGGATCAACCTTCTGTGCCGGATGCCGAATATGACCGACTTTTACGTGATCTCATCGAGCTTGAGGAAAAATTCCCCGAGTTGAAGACTCCTGATTCTCCGACGCAGCGTGTCGGCGGGGCCATCCTGGATATGTTTGAAAAAGTGGAGCACACAACACCCATGCTTAGCTTGGGCAATGCCTTCAATGAAGATGATCTACGTGATTTTGATAGAAAGGTCCGTCAGGCCGTTGGGGAGAATTATTCCTATGTATGTGAGTTGAAAATCGATGGATTGGCCGTCACTCTTCAATATGAAAATGGTTACTTCATAAAAGGGGCGACCCGGGGGGATGGAACGATTGGTGAAGATATCACCGAGAACCTGAAAACAATCAAATCCATTCCATTGAAGATAAGGAAACCAATCGGAATCGAAGTCCGTGGAGAGGCATTCATGCCGAAGAGATCCTTTGAAGGGTTGAATGCGGCGAAAGAAGAACGTGGGGAAGAACCGTTTGCGAATCCTCGTAATGCAGCAGCTGGTTCTTTAAGGCAGCTTGATCCCAAGCTTGCGGCAAAGCGGAATCTGGACATTTTTCTTTACGCCATTGCCGATTTAGGAGAAACTGGGGTTGGTTCCCATGGTGAAGCGCTGGATTTACTGGACGAACTAGGATTTAAGACGAATAAAGAACGAAAGACCTGTTCGAATATAGATGAGGTACTCGCCTATATCGAAAATTGGACAGAACAGCGTCCAAACTTGGCGTATGATATCGATGGGATTGTCGTAAAAGTCGATTCACTTGAACAACAGGATGAATTGGGATTCACGGCCAAAAGCCCAAGATGGGCAATCGCCTACAAGTTCCCGGCAGAAGAAGTGGTCACGACGCTAAGGTCCATTGAACTGAATGTTGGTCGTACGGGTGTTTTGACGCCAACGGCTGTATTGGATCCTGTCAGAGTCGCGGGCTCTACCGTACAACGGGCTTCACTACATAATGAAGATCTAATCCGGGAGAAAGATATTCGGATTGGAGACCAAGTGGTCGTAAAAAAGGCAGGCGATATTATACCAGAGGTCGTCAATGTACTAGTGGAACGCCGTACAGGTGAAGAAGTAGAATTCCAGATGCCGACTGAATGCCCTGAATGTGAAAGTGAGCTTGTGAGACTTGAAGGGGAAGTGGCCCTGCGTTGCATCAACCCTAAATGTCCCGCTCAGATTCGTGAAGGGTTAATTCACTTTGTATCACGCACTGCCATGAATATCGACAGTATGGGTGAAAAGGTCATCAGCCAGCTTTTCAAGGAAGAACTGATACACGATGTAGCCGATATATATAAACTTACGTATGATCAAGTCATTGAATTGGAACGGATGGGGGAAAAATCCGTCAATAAGTTGCTTCAAGCGATAGAGGCATCTAAAAGCAATTCACTTGAAAAGTTGTTATTCGGTCTTGGTATCCGACATGTCGGTTCGAAAGCCGCGAAGACGCTAGCACGGGAGTTCGGCACCATGGATGCCCTGAGCAAGGCAAGCCGCGAACAGTTAACGGGAATCAACGAAATTGGTGAAAAAATGGCCGATTCAGTCGTTGCGTATTTTGAGCAAGAAGAAGTTCATGCGTTGCTAGAGGAGTTGAAATCAGCGGGTGTGAATCTGGCCTATAAAGGGGTTAGAGCCATTCCAGTGGAAGAAATCGATTCTATATTTGCAGGGAAAACGGTTGTTTTGACCGGGAAACTACATCAGCTTACACGCAATGAAGCAAAAGAGAAATTAGAAGCACTGGGTGCCAATGTCGCTGGAAGTGTCAGCAAGAAGACTGATTTGGTTGTGGCAGGCGAAGATGCTGGATCAAAGCTTGAAAAGGCAGAGAGCTTAGGTGTCCTAGTGTGGGATGAAGAGAGACTAATCGAGGAATTTACTAAATAAGAGGTGTAGGCTATGAGGAAACACTCCATTTTGGGAATGCTTCTTATCCTACTGCTTGCTGGTTGTGCACCAAGTTTCGATGATGAGCAAGAGGTAGTGAAAGATTCCAAGGACAAAGAGGAGACAGCAATCATTCCGAAATACAAAATTTCGGATGAATATTATCAAACGATTCTTCCATTTGAGCCATCAAAGGCCCGCGGTTTGGTTGTATCGAATTTAAACACTCGATACGATATAGAAGAATTTGAAAACGGACTTATGCGATTGGCGCAAAATCAGTTTAATCCAGACGATTATTTGTTCCAAGAAGGACAAATGCTTGACAGTTCGACGATTTCATCTTGGCTGAACAGAAAATACACAAAAAGCCAGTTGAAAGAAAAAGACTTGAAAGCCAGTGAGAATCTAGGCTTGAACCCTGTAGATACAGGTAAGGGCGACATTGATAAACGGAATGAAGAAAACCCAATCTATCTAGCTCATATTCTGGAACATAATTACTTGACGAAAACGGAAGATAATAAAGTCAGCCTTGGCGGTGTCGTCATCGGCCTTGCCTTGAATTCGGTTCATTATTATCAAAAAGAAGCATACGGTGCCACGTATGAAACCAAAATAGATAGTAAGGAACTGAAAAGAGAAGGAGAACAAATCGCGGAAGAAGTCCTGAAACGATTACGTAAAACGGAAAAATTAAAGAATGTGCCGATTACGATTGCCCTTTTCGAACAGAACGAGAAATCTTCCGTCGTCCCTGGGAATTTCATATCCTATACGAATATCGAAAAAAGCTCTAATGAAATCAAGAAATGGAACAGTGTAGATGAAAAATACTACCTATTCCCTTCGACAAAAGCAGAAAAAAAATATAGGGACGACGTCAACACCTTCACCAATTTCAAAGAGGATGTCGAAGAGTATTTCCCTAACTTCAATGGCGTAATAGGCCGGGCCTTTTATATGGACAACCAATTACAGAAGTTGAACATCGACATACCCATTCAATTCTATGGGAATTCCGAAGCTATCGGCTTCACTCAATATGTAGCGGGTCTCGTGATGGAACGTTTTCCAAAGTATATTTCCGTGCAAGTATCAATTACTTCGGTCAACGGACCAGAAGCACTCATCGTCCGTCAGGCAAATCAAGACGAACCGACTGTGCATATATACGAATAAAGGAAAAGGAGGAGATGGAGCCTGATATGGCCCCATCTTCTTTCATGATTAGTAAGGGGTTCTGGAGAGATACGAGGTATCTTGGAATTCCGCCAGGGAATTTCCGACAGCATTCTCATATTTCCCGGAAAATACTTCTTTTTCCTTTGAAAATTTTGAAATTCGACATTGCAACTCTTGTTGCTTTACTGTGTAATAGTTTGATATGATTTAAACGATGATTTTCTGGAGAAAAGCGACTAGATTCAGTGGCTTTGGATATTTTGGAGGTGAAGAGAATGTCACGTATAACTATGGACCAAGTTAAGCACGTTGCCCATTTGGCACGTTTGGCAATTACGGAAGAAGAAGCAGAAAAATTCCAACATCAGCTTGATCAAATGATTTCATTTGCTGAACAGTTGAATGAACTTGATACAGACCAGGTAAAACCGACTTCTCACGTTTTGGATATGAAAAATGTAATGCGTGAAGATGTAGCGAAACCAGGACTACCGGTGGAAGAAGTAGTCAAGAATGCACCAGATAGCAAAGATGGTTATATCCGCGTACCATCTATAATGGAATAAGGAGGGACAATGATGTCGTTGTTCGAACAAAAGGTTTCCGAGCTTCATGAACGTTTACATAATAAAGAAATCAGTGTTACTGATCTTGTTAACGAATCGTATGAACGGATCGGACAGGTAGAAGACAAGGTGCAGGCATTTTTGACATTAGATGAAGAAAACGCCCGCAACCAAGCAAAAAAAATGGATGACCAATTAGCTAAAGGCGAGAGTCAAGGCGTCTTGTTCGGTATGCCGATTGGTGTAAAAGATAATATTGTCACAAAAAATTTACGGACTACATGTGCAAGTAAAATATTGGAGGACTTCAACCCAATATATGATGCGACTGCCGTTCAAAAATTACAAAGTGCTGAAACAGTGACGATTGGTAAGTTGAACATGGATGAATTCGCGATGGGATCTTCAAATGAGAATTCAGCTTATAAGGCGACTCGCAATCCATGGAATACGGATTATGTACCAGGTGGGTCTTCAGGCGGTTCAGCTGCCTCTGTCGCTGCTGGTGAAGTCCTGTTCTCATTAGGTTCGGATACAGGTGGTTCGATTCGCCAACCAGCTGCTTATTGCGGAGTCGTTGGCTTAAAACCTACATATGGACGGGTATCCCGTTTTGGGCTTGTGGCATTTGCTTCTTCATTAGACCAAATTGGTCCGATTACAAGAACGGTTGAAGATAATGCATATTTACTTGAAGCGATTTCTGGTGTCGATCCAATGGATTCCACATCGGCTAACGTGGATGTGCCAAGTTTTGTGAATTCATTAACAGGCGATGTTAAAGGATTGAAAATTGCCGTGCCAAAGGAATATCTTGGTGAAGGCGTTGGGGAAGAGGCACGCAACTCCGTGCTTGAAGCCTTAAAAGTATTAGAAGGACTTGGAGCAGAATGGGAAGAGGTTTCATTGCCGCATTCTAAATACGCTCTAGCGGCCTACTACCTGCTTTCTTCATCTGAAGCGTCTGCCAACCTTTCTCGTTTTGACGGGGTTCGTTATGGCCACCGTACGGATAATGCCGAAACGCTAATCGAAATGTACAAGCAAACACGTGCGGAAGGTTTCGGTGATGAAGTTAAACGCCGTATCATGCTTGGAACGTTCTCCTTAAGCTCCGGCTATTATGATGCTTATTATAAAAAAGCTCAAAAAGTCCGTACATTAATCAAAAAAGACTTTGAAGATGTATTCGAAAAATATGATGTCATCGTGGGACCAACCACGCCTACACCAGCATTCAAAATCGGTGAGAAAGTCGATGATCCATTAACGATGTATGCGAATGATATTTTGACGATTCCAGTCAACCTTGCGGGTGTACCAGGCATTTCGGTACCATGCGGATTCGCGGCTAACGGTCTACCACTTGGTCTACAAATGATCGGGAAACATTTTGATGAAAGCACGATTTATCGCGCAGCTCACGCTTTTGAGCAAGCAACAGATTTTCATAAACAATTTCCTAAGCTGTAAGGGGTGAAATAAATGGACTTTGAAACGGTAATTGGTCTAGAAGTACACGTAGAATTAAAGACAGATTCAAAAATTTTCTCAAGCAGCCCGAATCATTTCGGTGCTTCTCCAAATAGCAATACGACTGTCATTGATCTTGGTTATCCTGGGGTGCTGCCAGTCGTCAATAAAAAGGCTGTTGATTTTGCAATGAAGGCAGCCATCGCGCTGAATTGTGAAATCGCAGAGATTACGAAATTCGACCGTAAAAATTATTTTTATCCAGATAATCCGAAAGCCTATCAAATTTCACAATTTGATCAACCAATCGGGGAACATGGATGGATTGAAATCGAAGTCGGCGGAAAGAAAAAGAAAATCGGCATTACCCGTATCCATATGGAAGAAGATGCAGGGAAACTTACGCATAAAGGCAACCATTCTCTATGTGACTATAACCGCCAAGGTACACCACTTGTTGAAATCGTATCCGAGCCGGATATCACGTCTCCAGAAGAGGCCTATGCTTATCTTGAAAAGTTGAAATCCATCATACAATACACGGGTGTTAGTGATTGTAAAATGGAAGAAGGCTCACTTCGTTGTGACGCCAACATCTCCTTGAAACCGGTTGGTCAAAAGGAATTCGGTACGAAAACGGAACTGAAGAACTTGAACTCGTTCAACTTCGTTCGTAAAGGACTTGAGCATGAAGAAATCCGCCAAGCCGAAATATTGAATGAAGGTGGCGTCATTGAACAAGAAACACGCCGTTTCGATGAAGCTACAGGTAGAACGGTTCTGATGCGTGTCAAAGAGGGATCTGATGATTATCGTTACTTCCCGGAACCAGACTTATTGACGATCCATATCGATGAGGAATGGAAAGCACGCATTGCTGCGGAAATTCCTGAACTGCCGGATGCACGGAAAAAGCGGTATGCTGAAGAGTTTGGCTTACCGGAGTATGATGCGGCTGTTCTTACCGTAACAAAAGAAATGGCTGATTTCTTTGAAGCATCGGTTGCAGCAGGTGCGGATGCAAAACTGGCGTCAAACTGGATCATGGGTGAAGTTTCTGCATTCTTGAATGCTGAAGGAAAAGAACTTCACGATGTGGCATTGACTGCCGAGTCATTGGCAGGCATGATCAAACTTATCAAAGATGGCACAATTTCTTCTAAAATCGCGAAAAAGGTATTCAAGGAATTGATTGAAAACGGCGGTGACGCTGAAGCTATCGTTAAGGAAAAAGGACTTGTCCAGATTTCTGACGAAGGTGCGTTAAAGACAGCTGTTGAGGAAGCCTTGAATAATAACCCTCAATCGATTGAAGACTTTAAAGCGGGTAAACAAAAAGCTATTGGATTCCTTGTCGGACAAATCATGAAAGCGACAAAAGGACAAGCCAATCCACAACTTGTAAATAAAATCTTGATTGAAGAAATCAATAAACGCTAATCGATGGCCGTATCACTTCCGGGTGGTACGGTTTTCTCATGGAGAATAGTACATGCAGAAAAAAATTTATTTAGGAGTTATCTGTAGGGATAACTCCTTTTTGTCTCGTCTATAACATGAAAGCTTAAATGAAAGGGGGGAGAGAAGTGACAGATGCGTTAGTGGAGAAGGTAAGAAGTGGGAATGATCATGCTTTCCGCATTTTGATTGAAACGTATAAAGAATCGGTTTTCAGGACGGTTTATTCCGTCCTGCACAATCAAAAGGATGCTGAAGATGCCACACAGGAAGTCTTCATCAAAATCTACACTTCTCTTCCCCAATATCAAAATCAAGGGTTCAAAACGTGGTTGACGCGAATAGCCGTCAATCATGCGATAGACTTGAAGAGGAAACGAGACCGGAAAAAGGAAGTATCGCATGAGGAACAGCCATCAGAGGGGCATCTAGGTTTATCCGAAGATGTTGAGGCACTATTCTTCCAGAATGAAAGAAGAAAACTGGTGCTACAAAAACTTGATGACCTTCCAGCTGGATACCGTGAAGTGGTGCACGACTTTTACATAAAGGAAAAAACTTATCAACAAATTGCCGAGGAACAGCAAATCCAAGTGAAATCGGTTGAAGTAAAGCTTTACCGGGCAAGAAATTGGATGAAAAAACATTGGAAAGAGGAGGATTTTTCATGAAACATGTTTCTGTAACAGAGTGGACTGCGTATATCGCAGATGAAATCCCGGATGCTCTAAAAGTAGAATATGAAAATCATCTGTACTCCTGTGACGATTGTTTAACGCATTATATGGAAGCGCTAGAAAGAGAAGAAAGTGTTCGGCCTAACGAGGAACTGGATATCGCGGATAGCGTGATGAACACGATTGCAGCACTCAAAACCGTGCCATCCGCAGAGGATGAAACAAAGAACACCCGTTCAATGAGGACCATTACAAAACACTATTTGATTGCGGCAGGCTTTACTGTGTTACTGATGGCGAGTGGAGCCTTTCACTCTTTGACTAAATACGTCGATAACGTGGAGTCTGGGGCTATAAAAGAAACGCCGCCGGTAACAGACGGACTGATTGATAAAACATTTAACTGGATGGATGATATCGAAAAGAAAAATAAGGAGGGGTTTAAATATGAATAAAAGTCCGGTGTTAGCCTTTATATTGTCGTTTTTCCCCGGGGCCGGCCATTTCTACTTGGGCAGGATCTTCAAAGGGCTATTTTATTTTTTGGCTACGGTAGGATTAGGGGCTATAGGGATCCTACTAGCCGTAGTTAGTCAAGATGATGGTTTCCTTGCTATTTCGATTTTGGGAGTCTTCGTGTACCTCATCAGCATTTTTGATTTGGTGGTTACTTCTTTAAGAGGGGCAAACAATAAATCAGGCTCGGAAGGCAGTAGCATGGTTCAGCCTGAGGCCGAAAGGTTCTATGTGATCGTCTTGTCATTCGTACCGGGCCTGGGCCATTTTCAGCTCGGTCTCATGAATCGCGGGCTCACGTTTTTGATTGGGTTCCTGGGGCTCGGCGTTATGGTGATTTTCATAACGGCAATGACCCATATAGATGGCTTGTTAATATTCATGGCTCTTTTACCGGTGATTTGGGTGTACAGCTTTTTTGATGGCATCCAACAGCTGAACAAAAAGCAAAAAGGGGAAGAGCTGGTTGACCGGTCGGTTTTAGAAGATTTGGAAGAGAGAAGGGAATCCGGCAAGAAGAGTAAATCGGTTGCCACATTATTCTCCGTATTCCCAGGTGCAGGCCACTTATATTTAGGCTTACAAAAACGTGGAATCCAATTAATGGCAGGTTTCTTATTCGCCATCTATATCCTGGATTTACTTCGATTGGGGTTTTTCTTCTTTCTCATTCCAATCATCTGGTTTTATAGCTTTTTTGATGGCTTGCAAAAAGCATCCAAAATGGATGAAGGACCACTGGTGGACACGCCAATCATTACAGGCATTGCCCATCAACAAAAGTGGTTCGGCTATGGTTTGGTGGCTATAGGCGTTTATTTCTTCGCGAGCAATATCATAGTACCCGCAGCAGCCCCATATTTACAGCAATGGCTAGGTGATAACTTTGAGTATTGGTTTAGGGATTATTTTCAAAAAGGGATTGTATGTGTCCTATTAATAGGCGGCGGAATCAAATTGCTGTCTGGAAGTAAGAAAGAGAAAGTTAGGGGGGAAACAAAATGAGAACATGGAGAGTTGGGACGGTGTCAATGGGTGTGGCCCTAATCGGGTTAGGCGTACTTTTGTTGCTTTCACAGATTTCAGATATGAGTTTGACGACGATCCTTTTATCCTGGTGGCCGCTTCTTTTCATCATTTTAGGAGGCGAGATCCTCTTTTATATCTATTATTCAAGGAAAGAGAGTTCTTTCGTGAAATATGATTTTATTAGTATCATTTTTGTAGGACTGCTTGGAATGTTGGGGATTGCTTTACTTTTGCTAACATCAAGCGGCGTGATGGAACAGGTGACGGCAGCGGTGAAAAGCGAGGAAAAAACCGTCGATTTGCCTGGCTTCAATGAAAAAGCCGGGAAAGAAATTCAGCGGGTCGTATTGGATCCGGGATACTACCCTCTAACGGTTGAAGGAGGGAGCAATGAGAATGTTTCCATTTTTGGCACGTACGATGAACGTGTAATGGAAGATAGTGAGTCACTATTAAAAGAGGCTGAAGACTATCTAATGGTGGAAAGGAAAGGCGATACACTTTATATCAGTTTGAAAGATCTTCCCGTTCAAAATGGACTGCTGGGTGGAGATAGGATGAACCTTGAAGCAACGCTCATCATACCTGCCGACCTGGCTTTGGAAGTCGAGGGAAAAGACACAGACCTCACTTTAAAGCCGAGAGAACTAGTTAACGATTGGAATGTAGATGATGCAGGTTCTCTTACTGTCTATCTACAGGAAAAAAGCGATATAACGATACAGGCATTTGGAGTCGAAGAGCTGGAAGGGCCAAAAGATAGCTGGAAATCTGTCAGCGTGAAGACGGAAGATGATGAAGATAGCGACGTAAAGAATGGTACGTTGAAATTTGGCAAAGGACGTCATACCTTGACGATTTCAGATTCTTATAACGTGAACGTTCGGTATCATTAATTAAGACTAGATACTAGAATAAATTCATAAAAAGCTATATAATTTCTCTGATAAGATAGCAGATATGAATAAATAAGGATGGGCCAGCTTACGGTCCTTTTTTTTGAGGGAAATTGCTTTTCGTGAAGTGAAGGATTATTATGTAACTTATGGAATCAATACGTATAAGGATGATGGGAAATGAAAAGAGCGAGGTTAATTTATAACCCGACATCAGGACGGGAAGCCATCAAGAAAAGTTTACCAGCGGTGCTCGCCAAGCTAGAGGCAGCTGGATACGAGGCTTCGACACATGCAACTACCGGTGCTGGTGATGCAACGAACGCTGCCAAAATTGCCATCGAACGCGGATATGATATCGTTATCGCAGCGGGCGGAGATGGTACAATCTATGAGGTGGTAAACGGGCTTGCCGATGCAGAAAAACGCCCGAAATTAGGAATCATTCCGACGGGAACGACGAATGATTTTGCACGGGCATTGCATTTACCGAAATCCATTGAGGGCGCAGCCGATATCATTGCCAATGGGCATACGATGCCGATTGATATTGGAAAGATGAATGAGAAGTACTTCATCAATATTGCAGGCGGAGGACGATTGACCGAATTAACTTACGATGTACCAATCAAGCTCAAAACAATGCTGGGACAGCTGGCCTACTATATTAAAGGAATCGAGATGTTGCCTTCCATCAAACCGACGGAAGTGTCGATAGAATATGATGGAAAGCTTTTTGAAGGCGAAATCATGTTGTTTTTAGTAGCTAACACGAACTCTGTCGGCGGTTTTGAAAAATTGGCACCAGATGCATCGCTCAATGATGGGATGTTCACGCTGCTAATATTGAAAAAAGCAAATCTTGCAGATATCGTCCGCATTGTTACGTTGGCCATGCGCGGAGAACATATCCATGATAGAAATGTCATCTATGTAAAAGCCAATAGAATCAAAATTACATCAAAAAAAGAAATGATGCTCAACCTAGATGGGGAATTCGGTGGTATGGCACCAGCTGAATTCGTTAACCAGTATCGTCATTTCGATGTTTTCATTCCACAAGGCATTTTGGCGGATGACCCGGAAAATAAATAATCAATAAAGGTCACTTCACATTGAGTGGCCTTTTCATTTTATTCTAGTAAGGAGATTGAGGAACGTGACTATCAGAAGAGCAACTAAAGAAGACGCAGAAAAGGCAGCAATATTAATACGTTTTGCCATCAAGGAAATAGCCGAAACACTTACCGGTGAAACGAAGGAAGAAAAAATACTTGCTGTTCTTGGGGATTTTTTCAGAAGCAGTGGAAACAGAATGAGTTATGAAAATACGTTGGTGTATGAACAGGATGGGCAAGTGGCTGGATTGATCATCGCCTATCATGGAAAAGATGCCGTGGCCTTGGATGAACCGATAGCGGAACGATTAAGAAGGAAAAAGAATGACCCAAGCATTAACATCGACAAAGAAGCGGAGATGGAAGACTTCTATTTGGATACAATAAGTGTGGATCCCGATTTTCGCGGCAAAGGTATTGGGACATCTTTAATTCATCAAATGGAAGCGTTCGGAGTAGAGAAGGGATATCCAAGTATTTCATTAATTGTTGAAGATGTTAATCCCGATGCAGGGCGTCTTTATAAACGATTAGGATACAAAAAGACGAAGATGATTAGAGTGAGTGACGGGGAATTTGCCTATATGGTCAAGGAACTAGAAAAAACCCCAGTATAAACTGGGGATCAGGCTTGCAGATGTAAGGATTGACCCTTCTATGTTTGCTGTCCATTCATGGCAGCCCAGTCGGCATATGCGCCGGAACCATTGCAGCCGGGACAGTCGTGGATATCTGAAAAATGATACTCCGTCGGTACAAAAGAGCTGTATCCCCGACCGTAACAATCTGGACAAAGGCCTTTTTCTTCCATGCTTGCTCGATGTTTTTCTAGCCTGTTTGAGTTCCAGTCTGATATGGAGCTGAATAAACCCATTTCTTCACCTCATTCACTTTTCCTTACTTTTCTCGATCCTGCGCCGTTTTATGCACAAAACGATGAATTAATCAGGAATTCTTTTTCTATATTTTTATGAGGAATAGCGTGAATTGGTGAGTCATTTTGTGGCAAGGCTATGTTTGTGGTAAAATACAGGTTAGCTTAAAAAAGAAAAGAGAAGATGATATGAAAACAACAACACCTGTTAATAAGAATGATATTATAGAGGTTTTATTCGAAGATTTAACGCACGAAGGTGCTGGAGTAGCTAAAGTTGATGGCTATCCGATCTTCGTTCAGAACGCGCTACCTGGTGAAAAAGCAAAAATTAAAGTCTTGAAGGCCAATAAAGGATATGGATTCGGACGTTTGATGGAAATTATCGAAAATAGTCCATATCGCGTGGAGATCCCTACTGAAGACTATAACAAGTATGGTGGCTGTCAACTGCAACATATGAGTTATGAAGGTCAATTGGAGTTTAAGGAAAAACAAGTGCGTGACGTGATGACCCGCATTGGAAAACTTGAGGATGCGACGGTTTATCCGGTTATTGGGATGGAAGATCCTACCCATTACCGTAATAAAGCGCAAGTGCCTGTCGGGGAGAAAGATGGCAAGCTGATTGCAGGGTTCTTTAAACCACGTACACATGAAATTGTGGAAACAAAAGAAAGCATCATTCAGAATGAAGTGATTAGCGAAGCTGTTCAGGTTGTGAAGGAAGTCTTTAGTCATCTGGGAATTCCTGCTTACAATGAGCAAACACATAAAGGTGTTTTGCGTCACATCATGGCTCGTTATGCTAAACAAACGGGTGAGCTAATGATCGTGCTTGTTACACGGACCAGGAGTATCCCATTCATCGAAACCATCATGAAGGAAATCACTGACCGACTTCCACAGGTGAAATCAATCGTTCAAAACGTGAATACGAAGAAGACGAATGTCATTTTGGGAGAAAAAATGTTCGTGCTTTGGGGTAACGAAGTAATCTATGACATGATTGGCGACGTGAAATTTGCGATTTCGGCTAAATCCTTCTACCAAATCAACCCGGACCAAACGAAAGTCCTTTATGATAAGGCGCTGGAGTATGCTGGATTAACGGGAGAAGAAACCGTGATTGATGCCTATTGTGGCATTGGTACTATTTCCTTATTCCTGGCCCAAAAAGCGAAAAAGGTCATCGGCGTGGAAGTGGTGGAAGAAGCAATAGAAGACGCACGCCGCAATGCAGAACTGAATGAGATTACGAATGCCGAATTCGTTGTTGGTGATGCAGGAAACGTGATTGCTGAATACTATCAAAAAGGTAATACAGCAGACGTCATCGTCATGGACCCACCGCGCAAGGGCTGTGAAGAAACGCTTCTAAATACCATCATTGAGATGAAACCGAAGAAAGTCGTTTACGTATCTTGCAACCCAGGAACATTAGCCCGGGACCTTCACATTTTGGAAGAAGGCGGATATAAAGCTGTTTATGTCCAACCTGTTGATATGTTCCCGATGACAACGCATGTTGAAAATGTTGTGTTATTAGAGTTAAAGTGAATGTGAATAATTGTCTTTAATAGAAAATGAATGCCGAAGCAGGATCCAATAAGGGTCCTGCTTTTTGATTTTTTTTCATTTACCCATTCTTGTCTTTACGATTGGGACATATATTAAGGAATATCGAATAGGGGGCAAGGTGGTTTTATCAATTTTCAAAAAGTAGTGGCAGTGATTGTTGGTAGCTTTTTGATTGGTGTTGGGATAAATGGATTCTTGGTCCCTTATCACCTGATAGATGGTGGGATTATCGGGATCGCTCTCGTTCTACATTACTTCTTTGACTTTCAGACAGGGCTTTCGATGTTGGTTCTTAGCATCCCTTTATTTACATATGCCTGGTGTTATGAGCGTTCCCTTTTCTATAGCAGCATCCATGGGTTACTATTGACTTCTCTTTTCATGGATTGGTTAAGCCCATTAAAAAGGGAATTTGCGGTTTCTATTTTCACCAGTTCATTGGTTGGTGGGGTAATTATCGGGGTGGGGATAGGGCTTATGCTCAGATATGAAACAAGCAGTGGAGGAACGGATTTATTGGCAAAATTCATTGCCAAATCCTCCTCCATGGATATTGCATTAATCATTATCATCATAGATACCGCCATCATCTCAGCCGGTTTATTTATTTTAGGAATAGAGATTTTTCTGTTTTCATGTCTGACTATTGTCATTATCGGTGTGATTACATCCATCATGGAAGTACGAAAATGAATGCTCTTACGCCTAAAGAAATATAATTAATTTTTCAAAATGAAGGCTACCTCATCGATGGCTTTTTGCAGTTTCTCACTATTTTTACTATACATCGCTTTGGCATCTTTTGATTCAGTAGAGAGGGCAAACACCTCTAAGTCTGCTTGGCACTTTTTTAAAGTCGCGAGCATTAGAGGTCTTTCTTGAGGAGAAGGGACCTTAAGTTTATCGTCATATAGGTCAACCGTTAATTCGCCATTTGAATTTGCTGCTCCAAGAAAGACATTTTCAAGGAGCACTCCTAATTTATCTAATTCAGTGTTGAGCCAGTTACGATTTAGCCCAATGGTGGACAGAGGTTCATCCATGATTTTCCCATCCATGATGACCATCTGTGATTCCTTAACTGAAGCAACTCTCATGTTTAAATCTTTCGGTGTGATTGGTTTATTTTCTTTCTTTAACAGTACGGAAAAATCACCATTTGCCTCTAATAAAGCAAACTCAACTGTGGATATATCAAAGACGTCCTTACTTCTGAGTAACCATAGTAATTCATCAGTTGTATACTTTTCTTTTTTTAAATTGTCTTCCATGATTTTTCCGTCTTTAATAAACACCGTCGCTTTCCCTTCCACCAAATCACGGAAAATTTTACTTTTCATCGAAATCAGTCCAGCTAAGAAAGGTGCCAATGCAAAAACAAGAATGGAGAGGACACCGTGAACAATGTTTCCTTCTACCTTTGTGGCTAATTCCGCTCCGATGTTTCCGATTGTTATACCCGTGACGTATTCAAAAAATGAAAGCTGGGATATTTGTTTTTTTCCTAGCCATTTGGTAATTAAAAAAAGGACAACTAAAAAAAATAGGGATCGTAAAACAACCTGTAACCAATCAGGCATTATTTAGCACCTCCTGTAAATAAGGGGTCTTAAAATCCCTTATATTGTGGTTCTTCTTTCTCTAACTCTCCGACCCTCTTTTGAATATCTACCATCACTTCATTTACTTTCATCATCGTTTCATGTAAGATTCGCTTCGATTCTTCATCCTGAGTTCGGAGTGCGAGGCTAGATAGTCCAGCTTCCACGCTTCTAAGACTGGCAGCGCATTGTTTAACATCAGATGCTATTGTCATCCTGAAAACTCCTTATTCTTTTGGTTTATACTTAACCATTCCAATTTCACTGCTGAACCCAAACAATTATGGTTGTTGCTGGGCGTCATATTCAATCGAAACGGCATGGGCAATACATGGAATCGATTCATTTTGTTGAAAGGATAGAGGAGATAATAAGGCACCTGTAGCGACGACAAGCATCCGCTTGATTTCTCCTTTTTTCATGCGGTTTAATAGATGACCGTATACAACGGTTGCCGAACATCCGGGTCCGCTGGCTCCTGCCAATACTGGCTGGGTATCTCGATAAATCATTAACCCACAATCAACATACTGTTCTTCCTTGATTGGAGTACCGTGTTTTTTGAATATCTCAAGTGAGACCTCATGCCCGATTTTCCCGAGATCGCCCGTCACGATTAAATCATAATAAGAAGGATCGAGATTCCGTTCTCTCAGATGAGTTTCAATCGTATCAACAGCAGCTGGGGCCATAGCTCCCCCCATGTTAAAAGGGTCCATTAATCCCATATCAATGACACGCCCGATCGTTGCCGATGTGACCTGAGGGCCGTTACCGGAACTGCTTAATAAAGCGACTCCTGCACCTGTCACGGTCCATTGTGCAGTGGGCGGTTTTTGACCGCCGTATTCAGTTGGGTAACGAAATTGCTTTTCAACCGCGGCATTGTGACTAGAAGCACCAGTTAATAAATAATCCGCTCCTTTTGTGTTGATCAAGTAGGCACCAAGAGCGAGTCCTTCCATTGAGGTTGAGCATGCCCCGAATAAGCCAAGGTATGGTGTACCAAGCGTCCGGCATGCAAAACTTGTCGGTGTTATTTGATTGATGAGGTCACCCCCAAGGAAGAACTGTATCTGTTCTTTTTGTAGGCCAGCCTTTTCAATCGCTTTTGTATTTGCTTCTTCTAGAAGAACTTTATGAGCTTTTTCATAGGAATCCTGATTCAACCATAAGTCGGAATGAAGAGTATCGAAATCATCTGCTAACATTCCTTTTGCTTCAAATGGTCCACCGATGGTACCGGTGGAGAGTATGACAGGCTTTTGATCAAAGATCCATGTGCGATGCCCCGTCAGCATTATTAATCACCCCAATGTGTGAGAATTGATTTTTATAAGATTAAAGAAGACAGTCATTACAAGTCTTAGCAAGAAATATAAAGAGGTTGGTTGTCTCAACCAACCTCTTTATATTTTTATTGCTTATATTGTGGTTCTTCTTGTTCAATTTCATTAATACGTGGAGTAATGTTGTCAACAATCTCCTGTGCTTGTTGAGCAGCTTGCTGATAGAGTTGCTTCGCTTGTTCGTTGTCTGTTGAAAGGGCGAAAGTTTCGAAGCTAGCTTGAGCACTTTTTAGACCGGCTAAGGTTGTTTTTACATCACTGATTACTGTCATGGATGATACCTCCTGTTATTTACTTTCCTTTATATAATGGTAAAGGATCATTTTTAATATTCCTGTCATTTTTTTCTCTAGTTGAGTCGAGACGTAGGAAGACAGATGGAGATGCACATATATAAGAGACAACTGTAAGTAATTACCAACTAAAACTAACAGCATTCTCACCGATACAATCATTATCACGTACTCGCGTAATAGAAAAATGCAACTTAAGTAGGAGATGGAAAGATGAAGATGACTGTAAAGAAAAAATTACTATGGAGCTTTTGTGGAGTATTGTCTCTTTTAGCTATCATAACGGGGATTACATTTTATCAGTTCAACAGTGTAGACGATAGTTATTCAAGTGTTATAGAAGACCGTGTCAAAAAGATTTCTCTTTCGACAAAAATGGTCGATGCGATTCGCACGGAACAAATCGCCCTCCGAGGGTACTTGGTCAATGATACGGATAAATATTTATCAGCGTTCCAACAATCGAAGGATTCCTTCAAACAAGCTTTCGATACATATAGTGGGCTTAGTCTAGATCCAGAGGCAAAGAAGATTTTGGAGGAGCTAAATGGTTATGCTACCGAATATGAAACGCTGGCCGGACAGCTAATTGAATTAAAGGATCTTGATGATAAAAAAGGATACATCGACTTAATGAACAATCAAGGAGCTCCCCTTACAATGAAATTAAATGAGGTGAGTGAAGAGGCATTTAATTATCAACAGGCTGCCCTTTTAGAAAAAAGTGATGAATTGTCCCTTCAGGTTAACGGGGTGAAAAGGATTATTCTGATTATCAGCGTCCTAGCCATTATCACTGGGGTGGCGATTGCTTTAATCATAAACCGGAGTATCTCAAAACCTGTGCTGCTCGTTTCAGCTGCAGCAAAACAGATTGCAGCCGGAAATTTGACGATAGAAGATCTGAAAGTGAAGAATAGGGATGAAATCGGTGAATTGGCCAGCTCTTTTAATGAGATGAAAGGTAATTTACGAAGTTTGATTAAAACTGTGAATGTTGCAACGGATCAAGTTGCTGCTTCTTCGGAGGAACTGATGGCAAGCGCGGAACAAACCAATTCTGCGACAACACAGGTGGTAACGGCCATACAAGAAGTGGCCGGTGGTGCTGAAACTCAAAATAACTATGTTGAAGAGAGTTCAAACGGTGTCCAAATCATGGCCATCGGTACCAAGAAAGTTGCCTTAACGACTTCCGCTGTTACTGAATCGGCAATGGAGGCCGCAAAACAAGCCAATATTGGCAGTGAGTATCTTAACAAAGTGATTGAACAAATGAAATCCATATCAACGTCCACAAACGAATCAAATGAAGTGGTAAAAAAACTGAATGATCGTTCCAATGAAATTGGCAAGATCATTGAAGTGATCACAGGTATAGCCGACCAGACGAATCTCTTAGCCTTGAACGCGGCTATCGAATCAGCGAGAGCCGGTGAACATGGGAAAGGTTTTGCAGTCGTGGCTGATGAAGTCAAGAAATTGGCTGAACAATCTCGACAGTCAGCTAAGCAGATTGCTGACCTCATTCAGGATATTCAAGATGATACGGTACATGTGGTCAATACGATGAACTATGGAACCCAGGAAGTGACAGAGGGAATGAAACTTGTCGAGGAGACCGGGAAAACATTCGATTCCATCCTAGAATCGATAGAAACGGTAAGCTCCGAAATACAAGAGGCATCCGCTGTATCAGAGGAAATGGCAGCAAGTGTAGATCAAGTGAGCGCGGCCATTGAACAAGTAACCCGTATTGCTGAAGGATCCGTTACAAGTACGGCCGAAATTGCTTCGGCTTCAGAAGAACAGCTGGCTTCCATGGAAGAAGTAACCGCCTCTGCTTCATCACTGGCGAGAATGGCCGAGGAATTGAAAGAGAAGGTCGTTGCTTTCAAAATTTAAGCAAACAAGAGATGTCCGGGAAACCGGGCTTTTTTTGTGGCTTTTTGTCAAAAAGTTATCTCCTGTACAAGAAGGAATCTACCAGGGAAAAAAGAACTATTGTAGTGAGACAAATAACGGTTAGGAAAAGGGGAGATGAAATGAATAATAAGAGGAAAGCGGCAAGTATGTTATTAGCGGTGGCATTGGTGGCCACGCCATTTAGTGCAACGGCCAAACAGGCGAAAGTAGAGTATGTCGCTTTAGGGGATTCGTTGGCCGCTGGGCAAACACCCGATGGGGTCATCGATTATGGATATGCCGATTATATTGCGGATTCTTTTGTGAAGAATAAATATAAGCTGGCCGATTTCGATAATTTTGGTGTACCTGGGTATACCTCTGAAAAATTGAAGAATGATTTGGTTAAAAGTAGTAAGGTCAGAAAGGAAATTAAAGAAGCAACCCATATCACCATTGATATTGGTGCCAATGATCTCCTAGGCAAAATTAAAACAGACCCTTACAATGCGCAGGAAGCAATCGATACGGTCCGTGTAAATTTGCAAAGCATTCTCCGTACGATCGATAAACTGAACCCAAAGGCCAAGGTATATGTGATGGGTTATTATAATCCCTTCCCCTACTATCCGAAAGAGCAACAGGAACTTCTTTTGCCACTATTGAAAAGTCTAAATGAACAAATCAAAGCGGTAGCAAAGAAAAATGGGGATACCTACGTATCGACCGAGACTCAAATAGGGAAAAAATATAAAGAGTATCTTCCGAATAAACAAGATATCCATCTGAGTAAGTCCGGGTATAAGGTCGTGGCCAAAGAGTTTTGGAAAGGCATAACTAAAAAGAAGTAGAAGGTCATCCTTTCAAAGACGTTAAAGTCAACATGTTAGTATGTTGGCTTTTTTTGTGATGAAGAAGAGGATGGTCCCTTTTAAAATTTAATCAATCGTTTGATTAATGGGGGGGAACGGTAGTATGCTTGGGTTTCATGATGCCATGAAAGAAATAAGGAGTGAATGATCATTGGGAGCATGCAATCTTAACCATACCAGGCAAGATGTCAGGATGAAGCTTAATAGCCAACAGGATTTCTTGCCAAAAACGCTAGGCGAAGCTTTGAAGGAGTTGCTGGAAAAAGAGCAGACGCAAGAAATGCTTAATGAACTTTTCCATCTGCTAAAGAAATATGATTTATCTTCCAAAGAAGAGCAAGACGTAAGAAATGAAAAATTAGCCCAACTCATAAACTGAGTTAGGAGAAACGGGAGCGCTAAGGTGCTCCCGTTTTTTTAGGCTTGATATGGGTGGTTTACCCGAAAACGGCATTTACAGTAATAATGTCAGGTTGGATGTACATAGGATAAGGCGATGTGTCATTTACACCGAGCAATAGGAATAAGAAAAAATTGAGGTAAGGGGTGATACGTAAAACGAATGGGTACTCATGCCTATTATTCCTGTAGGATTTGTCTTTTTTTGTCGAAAACATAGAATTATAGAAATATGTTGTTTATGATGATAAAGGACTAACGTTTTAGTAGTTTATGGAGTCATAAGCAGGATAAGGGAGAGAGAAATGAAAAATGAAAAATTGTAAAACATGTGGTAAGCCGGTGGATGCGGATGCAAAATTTTGTCCTTCATGCGGTGCGGTACTTCCGGGGGAAGAACAGCTCACGGAAAAAGAAATAGCCGCTGCAGAAATGAGGCAGGAGCAAGCTGAGGAAAAGCCCTCTAAGAAGCGATTTAACAAAAGAACGCTAATCATTGCGGCAATCTTAACAATCATCCTTATTTCCAGTGCAGCTGCAGCCATTATTCTTCATAAATCCCCAAAAGAATTATATCTACTTTCTGAATATAAATCGTATCAATATGCAAAAGAGCAATGGGTGGATCAGCATGGTGATTCATTGGAATTCCAAGAGAAAACGATGCAGCAACCTTCCCGTTCGGAGATGACACTAAGTGGGGATGTCGACATGGATTCCTTAGGGAGCGATCCAGACTTCGAGATGGTCAAGGAACTATTGGGCCAGGCATCGATTTCCGCCAAAATGGATCAGGATCCCAAAACGAATCAGGGTCATTACACCGTCGCATTAAATATTGATAAGGAAAAAGCAATGGATGTGGAAATGGTCCAATCCAAGGACCAAGCCGGACTAAAGGTGCCCATGTTATATGATAAGTTCTTTTTCCTGAACTTTGATGAATATGGGGAGTTCATGCGGATGATGGATCCGTTATATGATGGACCGGAAACATTGGAAATATCAGACCTTGAATGGCAGGATTTGAAACTGACAGAGAAGGAACAGAAACATATACAAAAACGCTATGGATCTTTCCTGATGGATAATTTGGATGATGATCAATTCAAGGTTGAAAAAGGTGTGGAATATAAGCACGAAGGCGATGCCATGAAGGTAAGGAAAGTCACTCTGAAACTTTCTGCTTCTGAAACTAAAACATTCATAGACGACTTAATGGATGAAATGATTAAAGATACAGAGCTTCATAATATTCTAGTGAAACGGGCTCAAAAGGTGGCGGGTGCTGCTGCCTTAACCGAACAGGTAGATGAAGAGATGCAAGATACAAAGGCAATGAAACGCCAATTGGTTGACGGCTTGAAAGACGCTAAGGGTGAATTGAAGGATATCCGTTTTGCTGAAGGATTTACCTCCACTTTATTAATAGACAAGAAAGAGCGAATCATCGACCGTAAAGTAACGACATCAATAGGGGATAGCTCTGATCAAGTTAATGTGGTCATGAAAGGTAAAAACATTCCTTACGGGGATGATCAGGCATTCAAAGAATTCAGTATCAATTTAGCACCTGATAATGATCAGGATACAGAGGTAATGTTCAGTGTCACGAATGATGCTGCCGCAAAAAAAGAGAAGCGGACTGAAGATCTCAAGGCAGCCTTTATGTTTAAAGAGTTTGGTGATACCAATGAAATCAAGTTTACGATGAAGAGTGACATCAAAGAAGAAAAAGCTGGGAAACAGGATATCACCAGGACATTCAACCTGGACTTTGATGGTGCGGATTTCTCGGATATGCCGTCTGCATGGAAGGGAACGGTTGAACAGAAGAATGACCTGAACATAAAGGATGAGTATTCTAATTCAAAATTCAAGATGACAGTCGGACTAGAGGATGCTTCGGAATCGGGAAGCGTCACAATCAACCTGGATTCCAAGACGAAGCTGAAAGATAAAGTGGATATGCAGGACTTTAAGCTTGATTCTGGTCAGGGATTAAGTGTTGTCGACATTTCTCCTGATGAGATGTATGAAATCCAGCAAGAAGTAGGGACGAATCTTATGGAGCTCGGTATGAAATACGGGCTCATTTCTGAAGATATGTTCGATTACGATTATGGCGATGAAGCGAGTTATGATGGTTATTATGATTTTGAAGATGAAGATTCTGATGATGCATTTTAAGTAGGGTGAGTTTTATATGAGGAACATGTTTGTGTTTACTTCCTTTTATCTAAAGGTACTGTTGAAAAATAGGAAATCGGCCGCAGCATTGTGGCTGACTCCTATTTTCTTTTTATTGGGTGCGGGTGTGATTGGGAATCACTTTTTAAAAGAGGAGAGCCGAGTTCAAGCATTTCAGGTAGCTGTAATAAATGAAGACCCTACGGTAGAAACGAAGATGGTCATCCAGCAGCTTACGGATAGCCCGCATTTGAATGGGGTCATGACCACCGTTGATACCAGTCAACAAAAGGCATATGAACTCCTCCATAATAATAAGGTAGCGGCAGTTATTTACATTCCTAAGGGATTTAGCCGTGACGTAGCACGAGGCATCAATACACCCGTCAAAGTTACGGGAAACAGCCAAAGACCACTTCAATCCCAGCTTGTCCGTCATGTGATGGAAAGTGCGGCTGATTTTACTTCAGCTGCACAAGGCGGGATCAATACAATCGATTACTTCATGGAAGAGGCGGAGTTATCCGAGGGCATGCAGAAGAAACAATTCAAAAGGGATGTTCTTTCCTTCTCCCTCCATGTACTAAGTCGTGGGGAAATCTTTGATGAAAAAAAGCAAAAGAATCTTTTTCAGGAAAGTCTATTACATTATTATGCTATCTCTTTTTATATACTGCTTATCATGATATGGAGCTTTTTAGGGCTTCTATTACTGAAAAGAAATGAAAGTGCAGCCATAGAAAACCGTCTTTTGGGATTGGGTTTTTCTCATTTTCAATCCACCCTATCTAGAATGCTTGCGGCATATATCATGGTTTCGGTCAGTTCCATCCTGATTGCCCTTCTCTACTTATTATGGAATGGGATCTCTAAACCGACGGAGATAAGTATATGGATCGGCAGTACACTCGTGGCTGCTTTCGTATTTATAACCTTTTTTAGCTGGATGGAGGCGATGATACGGAATGAAAGATTTTATCAATTTGCCGGTATCGGCCTTATTCTTTTAGGGGCTGTCATTGGTGAGCATTTCATACCCGTCGTATATTTTCCGGATTGGTTACAAATCTTGAATTTATTTTCATTAAATGGATGGGTCCTCAAGTTCATGTTCGCAATGGTGCAGGAGGAAGCAGCCTATGCCCCTGTCGAAATTGGTTCTTGGCTCATCATTTCATCTCTGTGCAGTGTCTTCATCATAAAGGGGACTTTACAAATAAGGAGGAGTAGGTAATGGGAGTCATGATAGAGAAACTAAAGCATATGTTCAAGCCTATTACCCTCCTATTGTTTCTGCTACCGATCGTGGCCGCTGTTGGGGTGGGTTCGTTACTGGAGAAGCAACAAAAGGAATTGGTCATCCCGATGGCTATCGTAGATGAAGACCAAACGGATTTTTCGGGAAACCTCATCAAACAAATGGAGCTACAGCAACGCATCGTCGTGAAAGAGACCTCATTCGATGAGGCCGATACCCTTCTTTCCCGTAATGAGGTAGACAGTATATTCGTCTTAAAGAAAGGGTTTCAGGCGCATATATTAGATGACAAAAGAAAAGAGAGCATCGAGCTGTGGACTTCACCAACTTCCATAGCTTCGGGTATTGTTCGTGAAGTGGTAGCGAGTGAGGTTACGAAGGTGACAAGCTCCGTCAAAGCTGCCAATCGAGTGGAAAAGCTCTATCAACAAGAAAAAGGCATAAAGGCGGATGTGTGGAATGAGGCATTCGAATATACCAAAGATCAGTTGGATCCAAAACCGTTGATGACCATAAACTATGTCAGTGAAAATAGTATAGTGGGAACACAAAATAAAGATGTTCTATTTACTTCCTACCTAGGTGTTTGGAGTTTCTTCACCATGCTGTCCTGTTTCATTACATCGGATTGGGTCGTGAAGGAACGCTCCGTTTTATTTCCGAGAATAATGACGACGAATATAGGACTCGCCTCTTATTTAAGACAGACGTCGGGAGCCTATATTCTTTTTCATGTTCTTCAAGCTGCTTGCAGTTTAATGGTTTTAAGTTATTTTCAACTTATGGAAACTACACTTTTTCTATATCTTGGAATGGTTCTGTTCATCATTTTTACAACTTCCATCAGCATGTGGACGGCGAGTCGGATGCATCATCTCGGAAGCTATTATGTGGCCGGTTCATTAATGGCATTCATTCTGGCAATTGCGGGGGGGAGTTTTTTTCCGATTGGTGATATTTCCCCAACGTTTGAATTTATATCCCTTTGGCTTCCTCAGAAAATTCTATGGGTAACGGCCTACCCGTGGTATACGTCATTTAGCGAGATTGGATGGACCGTATTATTTTCGGGAGTTTGCATAGCTTTGCTTTGGAAAACGACAAATTGGGGGCTGAACGTCAGATGATTATCATTAATAATATCGTAAAGAGATACGGAGATAACTTGCTACTTGATGATGTGTCATTACAAATAGGAAAAGGAGAAATCTTTGGACTTTTGGGATCGAACGGGGCAGGGAAGTCAACACTCATTTCCATCCTTGCAACCGTATTACAGCCTTCTAGTGGCAACATCAGGATTAATGGGCTGGATTTAAAAAAGCAAACGAAGCAAGTTCGTCAACTCATTGGTTTTGTCCCACAGGATATCGCATTATGGGATGAGTTTACCGTCAAAGAAAATCTTCGTTTTTGGAGTAAGTTTGTAAAGGGAAAAGTAACGGAAGAACGTCTACTGGAGCTATGTGATGCCGTACAGCTTGAGGATAAGTGGGATGAAAGGGTATCGAGCCTCTCTGGAGGAATGAAGAGGAAACTGAACATTGCCGTTTCTCTGATTCACGATCCGGATATTCTCTTGATGGACGAACCAACTGTCGGGATTGACCTTCAATCCAAGCTTGAAATTAATCAATATGTAAAGAGATTGGCAGAGCAAGGGAAGACAATTGTATACATTACCCATGATATGAGTGAAATCGTGAAGTTATGTGACCGTATTGGTGTGTTGCAAAAAGGGGTCATGAAATTTACCGGGACTCTGAAGCAAGCGGCCGAGAGCTTCCGGGAAATGGGGTATTACAATATAGGGATAGAAGAAGTGGTGTATCGATTATTAAGGAAGACGGATGACACGGTTTCATAAAAGCTATACCCTGCGCTAATAGTCAGCTTTTCATCTATTAATCAAACGTTTGATTAATAGATTCGGAAATCAATTAAGGTAGGTGAGGGAAGCATGTTCCTAGTGGGAGCAACCCAAAAGGTTCTCAAAAATATAGATATAAAAGCAGTCAATTTTAAGGAAGGCGTGGAGGAGGGATTCTATAGATGGCATGTCAATTCATTTAAGGTTGGCAGATATACTTGTCTTACGATGATAAATGATCTGACCCTTTATAGTGTGACCATCGTGGGAGTAAAGAAGAAAGACTTTCTGAACTTCAAGGAATTATTGGTACAACATGTACGGGAAAGTTTACTCGCAGAAGAGATCAACCCTGAGTTAATTGATCCCTATTGAAAAATGGCAAAGAAATGATCATAACTAATACTAATAATCGTAGTACATTAGGTTGCTTGAAAGAGGTTATTCTAAACATACAGTATGATTACCCGTTGGGAAGGGACATAGTGGGAGTGGACACTCAAGAAATTAACCATTACTATAATCGATTCATCCATCTAAAACTATGAGGTTATCCAATAAACTTAATGAAAGAGCAACTAGAAAAAATGTAAACAGCAGGTGCAATGCCCTGCTGTTTTTATGCATTAGTCTCCAACGGTATAGTTAAATGGGATAATTTCGTCGTCCCATGGATGTTTAGTGATGTTGTTTTTTCGTTGCTGATTATTTTCAGTTAGCCTATTCGCAATCTGGTTTACATGGTCCACGGCAGCGTTTATGCGTGAGACATCGTGATGAACCTGACTGATTCTCTTCAGCTGTTGGCGTTCATTTTGACGTTCAAGTTCCAGAATTCTTCCTTCAATCGTTTGCGTTTGGGGGAGCTTGGCCTCGATATCCAGCTCTTGGAACTGGTGATTTCCGTTTTGTTGGGGCAACGGATAGAAACCGTGATGCTTCATTACTTCACTCTCCTTTAAAATCTGGATAGACAGATATCAATAGTCTATGTGGGAGTTAAGAAAGTGACAAAGTTTCTGATTTGAGGGAAAGAAATCATTTCAATAAATTTGCAGAAATCCTCCAGTTCCTATATCGTTTAGGTAAGGAAGAAATCTTTCTTCCGTTATGAAACTAAAGTAGCGATCATCCGTATATATAGAAAAGAGTGTAAGTCAGGAGGATAATACTAATGAATCGATTTCTTGCTGATGTTGTTCCTATGCTGGTTGCAGGCCCTATAGCTTTGTTAGTGGGATTGATCAGCCTATTTGCCTTAGATCAATCCTTCATGATTTCGGTGGTCTTTTCACTGGTCGGAGGGGGGCTCACTTACTGGTTGGGTTCACTTTATTTCACTTCACGATTTTTAAAAAAACATCAACTTACAAGGAAAGAATATCAATATATAAAGAAAAATATAGATGAAGCAAAGCCAAAAATCTGGCGGGTTCAAAAGGCACTTATTTCAGTGCGTCACCTTTCTTCCTTCAAACAGAGGAAGGATATGATTAAAATGATCAGGAAAATATATAGTCTGACTAAAAAAGAGCCGAAAAGGTTCTATAAAGCTGAATCGTTTTATTATTCTCATTTGGATTCCGCAACGGAGTTGGCAGAGAAATATGTTTTTCTGGCCCAGCAACCGAGAAAGAACAAGGAGCTTGAACTGTCATTGACCGAAACTAGAAAGACGTTGAAGGATCTTACTAAAACGATAGAAAAAGATTTATATAAAGTCCTTTCCGATGATATTGATACCCTCAATTTTGAATTGGATGTTGCAAAACAAGCCATTAAAACACGCAAAGAGTCACAAATAGAGGAAAGCAGGAGGCTAAAATGAATAATAAGGATTCTGATTTGTTGAATAATGCCAGTAGCTCTAATTTAATGGATGACCTTTTAGCCAATCCTTTTGCTGAGGTGAAGGAGCAAGAAACATTGTCCAAACAGGAAGCAAAGCCGATCAAACTCATCGATGTGATTCCGGAGGAGAATCGGGAGAAGGCCTATCAGCTTGCGAAACAGATCGACCCGACGAATCATCAGGCCATGATATCGTATGGAACACCGGCCCAATCAAAGCTACTGTCCTTTTCCAATTCGATGCTTGAGCATGTGCAAAAGAAGGATGTTGGTGAAGTAGGCGACATCATCAGTGATCTAATGAAGAAATTAAACGAATTGAGCCCGGATGAACTGAAGGCCGAAAAACCCTCGTTCTTCGCTAGAATGTTCGGCAAACTGTCAGGCTCGGTACAGGAAGCCCTTTCGAAGTACCAAAAAACAGGCGCTCAAATCGACCGAATCAGCGTCAAGCTTGATCGTAGCAAGAATGTACTCCTATCGGATATTGTAATCTTGGAAAAGCTCTATGAAACGAATAAGGAGTACTTCCAAGCGTTGAATGTCTATATCGCAGCAGGGGAAATCAAGCTTGAAGAGTTATATGAGCAAACCATTCCTGCGCTTAAGAAATCTGCTGAGATGAGCAATGACCAGATGAAGTTCCAGGAAGTCAACGATATGCGCCAATTTGCTGAACGACTCGATAAAAGGCTGTATGATCTGAAATTGAGCCGCGAAATCACAATTCAAAGCGCTCCGCAGATCAGGTTGATTCAAAATACGAATCAGGCACTTGTCGAGAAGATACAATCCTCCATCATGACGGCCATCCCACTTTGGAAGAACCAGGTCGCCATTGCATTGACTTTAATCAGACAGCGTCATGCCGTGGAGGCACAAAAGCAGGTATCCAAAACGACGAATGACCTGTTATTGAAGAATTCGGAGATGTTGAAAGTCAATACGATCGAAACCGCCAAGGAAAATGAGCGGGGGCTGGTAGACATTGAAACGCTTAAGAATACACAGGCCAATTTAATTTCCACTCTTGAAGAAACGCTTAGAATTCAAGAAGAAGGAAGACATAAACGACGTCATGCTGAGCAGGAACTTGCCGTGATGGAAAATGAATTGAAGCAGAAGCTTCTGGAGATAAAAGGATAAGGGGGAATCTACGATGGATGCTTTTGAAGCCATTAAAACGAGAAGAAGTATTGGGCTGGTCAAACAAGATCCTGTGCCCAAAGAAATCATCGAACAAATTATCGAATCCGGAACTTATGCACCTAATCACTTTAGAACGGAGCCTTGGCGGTTTTTCGTGCTGATGGGTGAAGGAAGAAACAAGCTTGGTCAGGTTTTTGAGGAAATCACTAAACTTGAAAATGTGGATGACACACCAGAGAGCCTAATAAGCAAAATGGAAAAAGCAAAGAAAAACCCACTGAGGGCGCCTGTCATCATTGCGGTAGGCATGGAACCTAGCGATAAGAAAAATGTCATGCTAACTGAAGAGTATGGTGCGGTCAACAGTGCTGTTCAGAACATGCTATTAACGGCACATTCGCTGGGGCTGGGTGCGGTATGGAGAACCGGTAAAATTGCCTATCATGATAAGGTGAGGGAATTTTTCGGTTTATCGGCCAAAGGGGAAATCTTGGCTTTTATCTATCTGGGGTATCCGGATATGGAGCCCAAACCAGCAAAAAAAACGCCAATCGACCAATTGATGACTTGGATCGTATGAACAAGAAGCGGAAACGCTTCTTGTTTTTTTTTTCAATTAGATTTAAAACACAAACATATGGTATTATCAAAGTAGTGGTCAATTACTATATTAGAAAACTAAAAGATCGTAAAATAGCATGTTGAATGAAGTGATGCTTTTTTGTTTGTGCAGAGTTAATAAAGAGGAGGGACATAGAGAGTGAACACACGTTCATTCTTTTAAATATGGGAAATATTATATTACTTCTTGCAGGAGCGACTTTATTCCTAAATGGAAAAATGACGTTAGGAAAAGCCGATGCAAGAAATGTTGCGGTATTTAATTTATTTGTTGGCTCGTTTCAGGTGCTCGGTGCGTTTTATTTAATTATTGTTTCAGAACCTAGCAATGCAATGTCTTTAGGACATGCATCGATATTCTTGTTTGGTTTTACCTACTTGTACTTGGGAATAACCATTCTAAAAGGGATGGATGGAAGCGGTCTCGGGTACTTTTCACTATGGGTGTCCATTTTGTCCGTTGTGTACGCAACCGTAGAGTTTGTTCAATATGGTGACATGGTGAAGGGGTTGAACTGGGTATTATGGTCGTTCCTTTGGGGAATGTTCTATTTGACCAACTGTAAGAAGTTGCCTATTTCCGAATTCGTCGGGAAAATTTCGCTTGTACTATCATGGGTTACACTGACTATTCCATCATTATTGACCCTTACAGGTGTCTTTGATAACCCAACCATTTACAAAGCTTGGGCCATTGTATTGGTTGTATCTATTATCTACATCGGGTATCTGGGTTATTTATTATTTTACAAGAAAAAAGAAAAAACAAAAGCTATAGCAGCATAACTCATGGAGCAGTATCTCCGTTTGCCATAAACGGAGGTACTGCTCCTCTTTTATATATACCTTTTGTAGTTGAAGAATAGGGATACGCCTTTGTCTGCTTCGTTTCAAGTGACGGTTTAGGATTTAGGTTGTACAATAAATGAGGTTAATAAATTTTGATGAATTAGGATGTGTCTAATAGATGAGAACGATTGATCCATTTGAAATTATTGATGGAAAAGCGATTAAATATTTGGATGTCTTTGGCGTTGAAAACGGCATTGCATTAAAAAGTAAGTATGAAGATAAAACGTATTGGATTTATGATTACTATTGCATGCATCAGACTTGCGATTGCCAGGAAGTCTATCTAGAGTTCGTTGAGGAAAAGAAAGATAATAAGCAAGCGGGGCAACATTTTGGAATACGTGTTTCTTTCCATGATAATCAATTTGTTCTAGAGGATTATAATACTTCCAAACAAAAGGCAATGGATATCGCCGAAGATACATTGAAATATAGCAAAGATATAATGGAACTGTTTAAACAACGCTACGAAAAAATGAAGCAAAAGGGTACCCAGATCATTATGGAGAGTGCAAAAGCGGCGAAAATGCCTCATGTCCATACAGAACCTGTCATAGGTCGGAATGATCCTTGTCCTTGTGGTAGCGGGAAAAAATATAAAAAGTGCTGTGGCAGGGCTTAACTATATCGAAAAGGTGACTTCAATGGAAGTTGCCTTTTTTATTGAAAAAATGGGAAATTTAAGTGGTATTTAAAGAACGTATGTTCTATAATGAAAAAGTAAGTAAATGGCCAGTGAGAAATAAAGGTAGTTAAATAGTTGGAATTTTATGTAAAACTATTTTTTATTTTCAAAAATCTGGTATATATAAGTTGAAGAGATTCTTTTTTATCTCTTTAATGGTTAACGACAACCAGATGGGATAGGTCTCCCTCGCCGAGGATAGTCAAATTATTGACGAAGGAAGGGGTAATCAAATGTCGAAAGAAAAAAGATTAATTCCTTACAAAGTGTTAGAAATAATGGAAAAGGCCAATGAGAAAGTTCCTGAAGGTGTGGAGCTTATAAAGGCACCGGAAATATGGGAACAAGGCAATTATGGTGAAGGTGTAGTCATTGCGGTCATTGACACTGGTATAGATAAGGAACATCCCGATTTAAAAGAGAGAGTCATTGACGGAAGGGATTTTACTGAAACCGGGGATTACCATGATGATAATGGGCATGGAACCCATGTCAGTGGAACGATATTAGCGACCCTGAATGATGTGGGTGTAGTAGGTGTGGCACCGAAAGCGAGTATTCTAGCTTTGAAGGCTTTAAATGGAAAGGGACAGGGAGATATCAACTGGATCAATGGGGCATTGGAGTATGCAATCAATTGGAAAGGGCCGCAGGGTGAAAAGGTCTCCGTCATTTCACTTTCATTGGGAGGGCCCCCGGATGATAAGGAACATCAGCTCATACAAAAAGCGATACAGAATGATATTCTTGTCGTTTGTGCAGCTGGGAACGGTGGAGATGGCCGCCATGATACGGATGAGTTAGATTATCCAGGAGCTTATTCAGAAGTGGTGGAAGTGGGGGCGGTGGACTTAAGCCGGAACTTGGCAGATTTTTCGAATACGAATGACGAAATTGACTTAGTGGCACCGGGTGTCGATATTCTCTCCACATATCCAGGAAGCAAATATGCAAAGCTCAGTGGGACATCAATGGCTACACCACATGTGAGTGGAGCTGCAGCCCTCTTGAAAATCATCTCAGAAAAAGAATTCGGTCGTAAATTATCAGAGGCGGAACTATATGCCCAACTGGTAAAAAATACGGAAGATTTGGGGATAAGCAAGAAGGCACAAGGAAATGGAATGTTGAATTTATCGATGGTCACGCATAGTGCACAGAATGAAATGAGAAGAACCATTGAGGCAAGCAAGACCATGGTTGTAGAATAATAAGTAAAAGATGCCCCAAGTGATTTTGGGGCATCTTCTTAAATGATTACTTCTTATTTTTACGTGCGGCTATCGTAAGGGCAATAATCGAGATGATCAAAGATAAAAGGCCAAGTATGATGATCAGTGTTTGATCGTTATTCCCATCTTTGTCTGTGGACTCCTTCGATTTGTCTACAGAATCGGAATGAGAGTGATCACCTTCTTCGGCATGTTCATGGACTGATGAATCTTCATTGCTCTTGGAAGCTGCCGTAATTTCTGTTATGGAGTGTGGTAGGTCAGAACCTTCCTCTCCACTCCATTCGACAATCTCCCCATCGGCATAGTATTGAAATGCATCCCAAGCGATATCGGCCTCATCCTTTGGATTTTGGGCAACGAACGTGAATTGTTGGAACTGGCCTGCAGCAATGCCATCACCAGTCGCTTCCCAGGTTACTGTTTTCACATGTCCTTTTTTATCCTTTTCCGTTGTCACTTTCCAATCTGGGACTGGTTGGTAACTTGAAAAGGTGATGCCTTCAGGAACCTTTAAGGCAACCTTTGTGGTAGAAGATTCTTTTTCAACCGGAACTTTCAGTGTATAGGTTTCCCAAGCTTCAGGTGCTGAAGAGCTTGGGTTGACCGTAACATGGGCATTTGCAGATCCAGCAAAGAGGAATAGAGATGCCAATGCAGCGATAATAAGCTTTGTACCATTTTTCATGTTTATTTCTTCCCTTCTCATTATGAGTTTCCTACTACTATTACAAAATCCGCATCAATAGAGTGGAGTTCCTTCGTTAAACCATGAATCTTCACTTTCCATTTTCCTGACATGGTTATAAGCGACTTGGTTTTGAATATACCCTTTGCTTCTTCCTGAAGGTGCAATTTTACTTCCCCTGTGTCTTCATCTAAAGGCTCCATGACCACTGTAAGCTGTTCGATATCTGTATAAGGGATGCCCTCATTATTTATTAATTCCACTTGAATGAGGTTCTCACCGATTTCATTGGGGGTCACCGATAAAGTTACTTGATCATTATTTTCAGTCATTTCCGTTTTCTCTACAGGACCTGGAGAAGACTTGGCTGTCTGAACATTTGTTAAAAGAGCAGCAATAAGGAGAATGATGATTCCCAGGCTGAATTCTATTCCAGTACTGAGGCCCAGCTTCTTCGTTTTTCTTTTCCCACGGAGTAAATGAAATGCCCCAAACCCTAACATGATGGACATAAGTCCGATTTTCCCGAGTAATAATTGTCCGTATGTCGTATTTAGCAATGAATGAAGAGTTGGGACATGTTGAAAACTACTGTAAAGTCCGCTGACGATCAGGACAATCACAAAGAGAACGGCCCATGAGGAAAACTTCTGTATGATTGACCAATAAAACGTTTTTTTATCAACATCAGTCAGCTTCGGATTATAGGACTTTGGAAGAATTATCAGTATAGCCAATAAACCGCCTAGCCATAATGCCATGGACATTACATGGAGAAAATCCATAGATACAGCCAGGTATTGATGAGTTGTATCCATGGTATGTCCGATAAAGGCCTTGCAAACCATCAAGGCAGATATAAGGATAAAGGATGTTAGGAGAGAAACCTTGTTGAAGTAATTTCTCCATATAGCCAAAATTGCCACAAGTAAGGCAATTAGCAACACTATTTCTATCATCCAAATATTTCTGAATTGGGTGGACTGTAATACTTCTTTTAGGTAGATGCCATTGAAAGCATGCCACCAACCTACATCAGCGTCAATCGTAACTTTTAAAGGTAGACTCAATAGAATGGAAATCGCCAGTCCGGTATAAGATAGCCAGATATAGCGTCGGGCCCTATTGCTGATTTGATCAGGAGTAGGGCGTTTCACCAATGATAAATAAAAAAAGAGTGCACCAGTAAGAGCGGCAAAACAAAGATATTGAAGGCTTTGCAGGACTATTTGTGTTGTACTTGGAAAGCCTGCATGTTCTTCGCCGATCAGTTGATCGGATGGGATGTTGGATTCCCCATATTGAAAGGGAATTGTACCTTTGATGGGGTGACCATCACTAGAAACCACTCTCCATTTAATGATATAAACCCCTTCATCGAAAGAGCTTGACCATGTAGCTTCAAGAGTATTCCCTGAAACTTGGATATCTTGAAGTGGGATCTCCTTCCCCTCTTTGCTGTACATGGCAAGTGAGTGAAAGGAAGATTGTATAGTTTCACTGAATTGAATGCTGATCTTTTCAGGTATAGTATCCAAGCTCTCATTTGGGCTAGGATTCGAGCTCAAAATGGATGCATGGCCAAAGGCCGTTACCGGTAAGATAAACAAGGCAAGTAGACTGACGAACAGCCATATGTAATTCTTCATTTTGTTGTGCCAGCAACCTTTCTTAGTACTTCTATGAACTAGTATAAAATGAAAATGTGAAATAACAGTGAAAAAATGAAGAGAATCTCTCTACATTTTCTTGATCTATAAGCTAATTATTCTATTTCCTATTATGCATCATTAAGAAATAATTAAGCTTACCATGGTACTCTGACCTTACCATATTACAGGAAATGTAGGGGGGAGTACGTTGAAAAAGATAAAAAAGGCGAGAAGGTGATTTTGGCCGGTTCAATCGTGTGTATGGGGACGTTTACTTATATCCCGAACACAACAAAATAGGACAAGTAAACAAGTACTTATCCTATTTATATATCGGCAATTCAATTTTAACTTCGGTACCATGGTTTAGTTTGCTACTAAAGTGTACTTTTCCTTGGTGCGCTTCGATAATTCGGCAACTTACGGTCAGTCCAAGCCCAGTCCCTTTTTCTTTAGATGAAAAAAAGGGCTCCCCGAGATGTTTCATGCGATCTTTCTCGATTCCACAGCCATTATCCTTGATTGTAACGGAAATGGAATGGTTAATATGCTCAATTTCTATCGAAATATGGGATGCTGTTGCTTCCAGAGCATTTTTGACCATGTTGATGAATACTTGTTTCAGCTGGTTTGCTTCGCATAAAATAAGCGGTATATCGTTTTTTACCTCGATAGAAATTTGAGCGGAAGAAGAATCGGCTTCTACAAGAAGCAAGGCTCTGACTTCATCGATCAATTCTACGATCTGATTTTGACTGAACATGATTTCCTGAGGCTTTGCTAGGACAAGCAATTCGCTAACGATTAAGTTGATTCGGTCTAATTCGCTAAGCATGATGGTGTAATATTGATCATGGGGTTGGTCGTTTTTTTTCAGGAGTTGAACGAACCCTTTTAAGGACGTTAAAGGGTTGCGCACTTCATGAGCAACACTTGCTGCAAGTTCACCGATGATCGAAAGTTTCTCGGATTTTCGTAAGCGTCTTTCTGTTTCACGAATTTGTGTTACGTCTTTTGCATACGTAATGATACCGGCTAATTCTTTGCCCACTAACATGGGAACAAAAGTACAAGAAAGTAAAATGGAATTCCCGTATTTGGTAACAAGCGCTATATCTTTTCCTTTTTTAATCCCCTTCTGATTTTCCACGACATATTGACAGGATGATTGGATGAGCTCTTTAGCTTCTGCGGAAAAATCCAAATCAATAAAAGGGTCCCCTTGAACTTCACCTTTACGGAATCCAGTGACGGTTTCAAATCTTGGATTGACGTTTGTGATGGTTCCTTTCAAATCAAGCATTAACATGGGGGAAGGGTTGTGATCAAACAAAGACTTATAACGCTGTTCACTAGCAAGCAATTGACTTTCCGCGGCAATTCTTTCTGAAATATCCCTACCTATGACTACTAACCCTTTTCGTGAACCATCTTCATGAAATAATGGGACTTTGATGGTATCGAAGGTCTTAAAATGACCGTTTGGCAGTGGAATATTCTCCTCACAACGCGTAATCTTCTTCATTGCCCATGTTTCTTGATCGGAATCTTCACAGTAAATCAATGAATCTCTGTAGAATTGGGAGTACTCGGCAAGCTCGCTATCTTTTTTTCCTTTATAGTCCACATTCTCCAATTGGAATAACTGAAGTCCAAACGTATTCGATTCTAGCCATCTACCTTCTCCATCCTTAAAATTCACAAAGTCTACCATTGAGTTAATAAGGGTACTTCGAAGTTGTTCTTCTTCTTTTAGTTGTTTGAACTCTTCTCTTTTAGATAAGTAGAGAAATAAAATCAAACCGATTAATAGGACAAAGATGAACCCTTCTGCTCGCTGGAGTTGAAGGAACGCCTCTTTAGTATTCAAGGAATTCATTAAATAGTAATTGAAAACAAGTAATGTGGTCATTCCAGAAAGAATGTAGATTACTAATATGATACGTCTCGGCATATGGGTCTCCCTGAATTCTCCGACATTTCAAAGCTGAAATACATACACATTTTAACAAACTATTGGTTGAAAATATACGATTCCACACAAAAAAACAGGCAGCAAGGTTACCTGTTTTTCTTAAAGAGTGATAGGTTCTTTTTTTTCTTGAAGCGCTTGTAGATAAGGAAAAAGGTTAAGAGCAGGAAACCGAGTACAATCAATGTATATTGATTCATCTCTACGGAAAGAAGTCCATATGGAATTAAAGAGAGAAAGAAGAAGTAGATGAGATTGCCTAATGCTGTTGCCATTAAGAAATCTTTGAAGGTGACGGAACTAACTCCAGCTGCAAGGTTTATTAAACTTGTCGGTATGAAAGGGAAAATTCTACCGGTAAAGACATACATAAACCCATGATCCTTGACGGAATCCTGCCAGTCGGTACCCATCTTTCTTAAAATCAATGACTGGAACCAGTGCCTGGCAGCATAGAAAATGGTTCCTGACGCGACCACGCTTGTTAACCAACTCCATAGATACCCGAATGCAAAGCCAAAGATCGTTACATTAATTGTTAAAAGTAAAATCAGGGGGATGACAGTAAAGGAGTTCTGAATGATCATCAAAACGAACGTCACTACAAAGGTAAGAAGGAGATTTTCTGTCAATATGGCTATCACGGATTCCAAGTCGCTATTCCAAATCATCGTGAATAATTCTGAATTTAGCCCGATGAATGTTACTACAATCAGAAGGACGAGTAACATCAGTATTTTTTTCTGCAAAAAGTCACCACCATTTATCAATTTTTTTGAGTATGGTTGAAAAAAAGAGCCGCTGCATGTAGCAGACAGCTCTTTGGATATAGAATGTTCTTTTACTTTATGCACAGTGAGTTCAAAGCAACTTTCCAAATTGAATTCTTTTATTCATCATATAAATGATGGGTGCCCCGATCAGTAGGACGAGGAATTCCCCGGCTGCTGTTGTTGCCCAACTTATTAAGAATGGCAATCCTAAGACTAGATTCAATTCTATGGCTATTAGGAACATCGTAACCGTGAATATGATGATGGTCATGGCCATTCGACCCTTAATGCCCGTTATGAAACGGGAAGAAAAGATGACAAGCAATAAGGCTATCAGAGATTGCCCGACCCCAAAAATCAAGTCATATGCCCCTAACTGTGAAAAGAAAAGGTTCGATATGAACACACCGACGACTATGCCGGATATATATTTCTTATTAAATACAATAAGATGATTCAACATTTCGGGAATGCGGAATTGAAGCACCCCAAACATAATCGGCTGAAGCACGAATGAGACAGCGATATAGATGGCAGCCAATAGACCATTTATCGCGAGCGTACGAATATTCATATTTTACTCTCCCTAGTTTTTTATCGTGGGATGGTTACGAACCACGTTAGGCTTTTGCCCGAAGTTTAATAGTATCGTATTTTGGCCTCTTTCGTCAATTTCAAGATTTTATGCGAAATATTGAATATTTAGAATAAAGGAAAGAGATTTTGCTTTACTATAGTGAAGAATGGTACGATTCATAAAAAGAGTTAAAGGAAAGGGATGAAAGTAAATGTCAATCGAGAGTGTTAGGGCCCACTTTAAACAATGGAACAGGGAACATGATGTGATGGAATTCAAAACATCTAGTGCCACAGTAAACCAAGCTGCGGAGACAATCGGGGTTATACCCGCGCGCATTGCCAAAACGTTGTCATTTAGGGGAGAAGGAGACCAAGCAATTTTGGTCGTGGCCGCTGGAGATGCGAAAGTCGATAATAAGAAATTCCGGAAAATGTTTGGGTTCAAGGCAAGGATGTTATCTCCAGAAGAAGTTCTTGAACAGACCGGACATGCAATCGGGGGTGTCTGCCCATTTGGATTGGCAAATGAACTGGATGTTTACTTGGATGTTTCGATGAAACGGTTTGAGACAGTTTTCCCGGCTTGCGGGAGCGCGAACTCAGCCATTGAACTTTCACTCGGGGATTTATTTCAATTCTCAAAAGCAAAGGACTGGGTAGATGTTTGCAAGGACTGGGAACAAGAAGTGAATGAAGATATGCAGAAACATATCATTTGAATGAAGGAATAAAGTCCACTTCATGTGGACTTATTTCTGATAGTGGGGAGTTATTAGGTTCTAATGAATTAGGATAGAATGCTAATGATGGAGGGTCATGGATGTCCAATGTAGAGTACAAAAACAACAATAGTAGTTATCACAGTCTTAAAAATCTATATGAGGAAAATATCACGGTCAGAAGCATAGCCCAAGAGTTTGAGTTTTGTGGAAAAGATGAATCGGCCATTGATATCAAAAATGTAATGGAGGAAAAACACTTTGATACATTGGCCGTGAAAGACCAGGGGGAAATCGTTGGTTATATCGATAGACATGAACTTGGCGAAGGGAACATTTCGGATTATATGAAGCTCTTTTCCCCAAGGGAACTTGTATCGGATTCAACGCCCTTGATCCAATTGTTAGGCATTTTTAAGAAGAAAACGAGGGTATTCGTGTTAGAGAATAATTCAATCAAAAAGTTAATCACGCATGCCGACCTCCAAAAACCACCAATCAGGATGCTGATTTTTGGCTATATCACTTTATTGGAAATGAGACTTAGTGATATTATCATGCATCGATTCGGGGGTGAAAGCTGGTATCCGATGATTAGTGAGGATCGTCTACATAAGGCAAGTGAATTATATGAAAGGAGAATGGAGAAAAATGAGGAGATTAATTTAATTGAATGTCTACAAATTAGCGATAAATTCGACATTATTCATAAAGATAAAGAGTTGAGAACATTTTTTCAAATCCCATCCAAAAGTAAGGGGAAGAAAGATGCCAATGCCATCAGGAAGTTACGGGATAAGATTTCGCATGCTAATGAACTTGGGATGGATATGTCTTGGATTGAAATCATAGAAGTGGTCGAAATCTGTGGCCGCTTGCTGGAAATATCTGAGTTCTATCATTATGAATGGTAAACAGATAGAAGGATTGGAGAAAAAGGGAGAGTGCTGGTTGCTCCATTTTCAATATCCCGGAAAACCTTGAGGAAGTCGTTAGGAGAACCTGTTAGTATGCGGTTCTTTTTTTGTTGCGGAAAAAAGCTGCCTGAATGGAAGGCAGCTTTTCTCGGTCTTTAAAATTCAGGCAGTTCATCCAGATTATTTTCTTTAATGCCATCAGGCTCACTCCGCAAAATGTCCCGACCATATTTATGAAAGACATCTACGTTTGCGAGTGCACCAGCCTTGGCTTCTGAAAGAGCGGTGGGATAGTCCAGTTCCCTTCCGGTATTTGTCTTGATGGCGATGATATTATCCTCTTCATTCTTCCGTACGGCGACAATTTCTTCTTTGTCGTTCCCACCTTGTTGGTTTGCTTGTGGCGTTCCTTGTTGTTTGTAGGATTCATAGGCTTCTTCAAATGTGTCCATTGTACACCTCCTCTTTATAGGGTGAACCATTTTTCCAGCAATATACGAACTGGTTTTCGTCATCATTGAGCCGGATTTCTGTCATAATGGGCCGAATTTTCGGCTAGGATTTACGTTTGAACCTAACTTGATTGGACTTTTCTGTTTGGCATGGCACTTGCATTATAAATAAGTGGAAGTGAGAAAAACACGGACCTAAGGGAGGAATAGAATCATGAATGTAAATCAGGGGACAAGTACGGTGGAATCGAAAACATTGAAGGATGTTAAAACAATGAAGGCAGCGGTCGTCAATGAATTTAAACAAGAGCTTGAAATAAAGGATGTACCGATTCCGGATTTAGAGTATGGTGAGATTCTAGTTAAAATTAAGGCATGTGGCGTATGTCACACGGATTTACATGCAGCACATGGCGACTGGCCGGTGAAGCCAAAGCTCCCGCTTATTCCTGGACATGAAGGAGTAGGGATTATCGAGAAGGTAGCAGAGGGCGTCACAACATTGAAAGTCGGTGACCGAGTAGGGATTCCATGGCTTTATTCAGCATGTGGAGACTGTGAATACTGTTTGACGGGCCGTGAAACGCTCTGCTTGGATCAACTCAATGCAGGATATTCGGTGGACGGAGGATATGCGGAATATTGTAAGGCACCGGCAAAATATGTTGTCAAGGTTCCGGAAGGGCTAGATTTTGCCGAGGTCTCCCCAATTTTCTGTGCAGGTGTGACGACGTATAAAGCGCTTAAGGTTTCAGAAGCAAAACCAGGGGACTGGGTCGCAATCTATGGTATTGGCGGACTTGGGCATGTTGCGCTTCAATATGCGAAGGCGATGGGATTCAATGTCATTGCCGTCGATATTCAAGATGATAAGCTTGAGCTGGCAAAAGAACTAGGAGCGGATTATACAGTGAATGGGTTGAAGAATGATCCCGTTCAAGCAATTAAGGATAAAGTTGGTGGCGTACAAGCAGCTATTTCTGTTGCCGTAACGAAAAAAGCATTTGAACAGGCTTACAGTTCAGTCAAAAGAGGCGGAACACTCGTCGTGGTCGGATTGCCGAATGATGAACTTCCTATCCCTATTTTTGATACGGTATTAAATGGGGTAACTGTGCGAGGTTCAATCGTTGGTACAAGAAAAGATTTACAAGAATCTCTTCAATTTGCGGCAGATGGAAAAGTACGGACGAATATTGAAACAAGACCGCTTGATGAAATCAATGATGTGTTTAAAATGATGGAAAAGGGTGAAATTAACGGTCGTATCGTTTTAACAATGGAATAGAAAAAAATGAAAGGGTGTCCTATTAATGGGGGCACCCTTGTTCATATAAGAGTCAGGTATGTTTTTTTTCATTTAGTATATAACGTAATTTCCTCATTGAAATCTGTAGGCGCTTGGCGGCTTCATTCCGGTTTCCATACGTTTTTTGAAGGGTTTGCAGGACGAGCTCTTTTTCGATGGTAGATTCGAACTGTTTGATTTCCAAGAGTATGTTTTCAAGCGTCAGCTCATCTTTTTCATTAAAATCGGCTACAAGTTTCTTCCGCCATTCTTCGAGAGGGTTTTCAGGAGAGTGAAGATCCATTGTAGCTTGTTTCTTGGGTGAAATGACCTGATGGGTAGGGAGAACGATATCGTCCGCAGTGATATCCTGTCCATGATCTGCGAGGGTTAAGGTTCTCATCACGGTATTAGATAGCTCACGTATATTTCCGGGCCAGTCGTATAGCTGTAATTTTTCGATAGCCTCTTGTGAAAAGGATACATCTGCCTGACCATTCCTTTCGACCAGATGCTCGACAAGGAGAGGGATATCCTCTTTTCTATGACGTAATGCTGGTATTTCAAGAGTGACAACATTCAGGCGGTAAAATAGATCCTCCCGAAATTTATTGTTTTCTACTGCTTGCTGAAGATTTTCATTAGTGGCAGCTACCAATCGTGCGTTGGTCCGTAATGTCCCACTGCTTCCGACCCGCATAAATTCCCTAGTTTCCAAGACCCGCAGAAGCTTGACTTGGATGGCTGGACTGGCATCAGCAATTTCATCAAGGAAAAGGGTTCCATTTCCGGCTATTTCAAAAAAGCCTTTTCGTTGTTGGGTTGCACCGGTGAATGCGCCTTTTTCATGGCCGAATAATTCACTTTCAAGCAGGGATTCTGAAATGGCTCCACAATTAATCGCGATAAAGGGCTCGTGGTTACGCGGGCTTGCTGAGTGAATGAAGCGGGAGAGCACCTCTTTACCCGTTCCCGTTTCCCCTTCTATTAAGACATTAACCGATTTTTGAGCGACTTTGAACGCCATTTCTGTCAGTTCTTTCATTATGACACTTTCACCGACGATGAGACCGGAGTCCCTGGCCAGTTTCTGAAAGAAATGCTGATTCACATCCGTGTTTTCATTCAGGAGGTTTTCAATCTGCTTTTCTAATATCTCAATATCGGCAAAGGGTTTTTCCATATAATCACTTGCGCCAAGTTTCATTGCGCGGACGGCGGTCTTGACTGTGCTGTAACCAGTCATGATGAGTGCCTTGCAACGAGGTTGTTTTTGTTTGAGATGTTGTAAAAGGGAAAGGCCGTCACAATCGGGAAGCTTCAAATCAATCATCGCAGCATCATAATGCTCCTGATTAAAATCGATTGCATAAAAGTCCTTTCCACTATGTATGACGTGTACGTTGTATCCTTTCATCGTAAAAAGCCGGGATAAAAAGGTACCCACCTCTTTTTCATCGTCCACTACAAGTAAATGAATCATGTTATTCACTCCTCTCATCTTCTGTCGGTAGGGGGATCTTCAGTGAAAATATACTTCCTTGGCCTGGCGTACTCCATACGTCAATTTTGCCGCCATGATCTTTCGCGATGCCAAGACTAACAGACAACCCCAGTCCAGTCCCCTTGTCGCGGTCTTTTGTCGTATGAAAAGGGTGGAAAATAAGAGGGAGGCGCTCGGCTTCAATTCCTGTCCCATTATCAGCCACCTGGACGATCATATATTCCTCTTCTAAAAAGGTCTGGATGGTGATTGTTCTTGGGGCTGATTCATCAAGATCACTCAAGGCATCCTTGGCATTCAATAACAAGTTGATGATAATCTGTTCAATCTGCTGTTGGCTGCCCTTGATGTACGGCAGGTCTTCCTGTAGGGAAAGGTGAATGAATATTTGTTTCTTCTCGAGTTGGAACTTCAGCAAGTTCAAAACTTGGTGGATGGCTTCGTTCATAGAATAATAGTGGAACTTGTATTCATCCTGCCGTGAAAAGGTAAGCAGGCTTTTTACGATTTGCCTGCATCGGTCGCCGCAATTTTGGATATCGGTTAGCAGGTTGTAATCATGGTGTTCCGGAAGTGTGCTTCTCAATAAAAGCTGAGAGTTACCAATGATGGCGGTTAATGGACTATTCAATTCATGGGCTATTCCCGCTGCCATTTCACCGATGGCCCCTAGCTTGTCGGCATGAAGTAATTGAGCTTCCATTTTTCTTCTTTCGGTAACATTTTTATAATAAGCGATAACCCCGTATACTTGCTGTTCCTTGTTTTGAATGGGGTAGGCGTGCATTTCCATTATGGCTCCTTGCTGAAGAAGGAGTTCCTGAAACCCTGGCTTATCAAGTGAGAAGGTTTCTTGAATGAGAGCTTGAGATGCCTTTTTCAAAGGTTCTAATTCAAAAAAATCCTTGGCTGCATCATTGGATTTGTAGACCCCACCCTCCCGGTCAAAGACGACAATCATATCTTCTACCGCCTTAAAGGTATCCTCCCATTCCTGCTTAGAATGAAGTACTTCCATATAGAGCAGAGCATTTTCGAAAGTTAGCGCTAGCTGATTGGATAGTTGCTTTAGAAAATCTAACTCCTCTTTGAGCCATGCTGTGTTATTCTTCCTGCCGAAGGTTAAAATCCCGATTTCTTCATTTTTTCCGTACATAGGAATCAAGAGGAGCGTTTCTATCTGAAGGGACAGAAGTTGTTCTTTTTCTGGATAAGTAGGGAGCATCTCGACGTTTATCTGGATCGGTTCCTTTATCGAATGTAATTGGTCTTTGGATTCAATGTTAAGCTCGCATGGTTCATTAGGGCATATATGGAGTAGAGTCGGATCTTCTTCATATAAAATAATGAAATGACAGTCATCAAATGAGACCAGTCGTTTTAGTTTATCGACTACATTTCGAAGAATAAGATGAATATCCAAGTCTCCGTTCATGTTCTTGGTAATATCATTCATGATTTCAAGTTGTAGATTCTTCTTTTTTAACTCATCGACGGTCTTCTTTAGTTCAGTGTAGTATGTTTTTTTCGAAGACCGTACACCGGTCATTAAATCTATCATTTCATTTTTGTTCATGGTTGCACCTCCTATAGGGCTGTAAGGAGCAATTGTTTAATCTGTTCTATGGACATATCACGAGGATTTGTAATCATGCAGGCATCATCAATAGCGGTCATGCCTATTAGTTCAATCATATCCGTAGTAATGCCGACATCCCCTAAACTTAGAGGCACGCCTATATCTTGGGATAACTCCCGAACGAAGGCAACAGCGGCGGCGCCTGATTGTTGCTCTGTTAAGGTCCGTGTGTCGATTCCCATGATTTCCGCAATATCGCTGAATCGCCTAGGGGAAGCAATTCGGTTGAAATCCATGACATGGGGGAGAAGGATTGCATTGATTTCCCCATGCGGAAGCAGGTACTTTCCGCCGATGGCATGGGAAATCGCATGGGCGGCTCCTAAAATGGCGTTGGAAAAGGCAAGTCCGGCTTGCAGGCTAGCCATGGCCATCGCCTCTTTTGCTTCTTCATTATTTTTAGATGCAACAGAAGGGCGTAGGTAACGGGAGACGATGGAGAGGGCGTTCTGTGCTTGAACATCAGTAAGTGGTGTTGCTGCGATAGAAACATAGGCTTCAATGGCGTGAGTCAAAACGTCCATACCCGTTGCCGCAGTCAAGTCTGGATCCAAAGTTGTCAACGTAGCCGGATCGATGATGGCAATATCGGGTACGAGCGACTTTGAGATGATCGTCATTTTCTTCTCTCGGAACGAATCGACAATCACCGAAAATTGGGAGACTTCCGAGCCGGATCCAGCCGTGGTCATAATCATCACCATGGGTGGAAGAGGCGAATGGACTTTATCGACCCCTTCATAATCACTGGTGACTCCGCCGTTTGATGCCAATAAAGCGACCCCTTTGGCGACATCCAGCGCACTTCCTCCGCCAACCCCTATGATGGCATCACACTCATGATTATGAAACGTCAAACAGCCGGCTTCTATTTCACGGTCTTTAGGATTTGTCGTTGCATCGATAAAGGAAGCGTAGGCAAGTCCTGCATCTTGACAGGATTTTACGACGATATCCAGCCAGCCGGCATTGGCTACACCAGGGTCACTTACAATCAGCACCTTTTTGGCCCCTAAACGTAGGCATGCCTCTCCCGCTTGCTCTATCGAACCTTTTCCAAAAATCACTTCAGGCATCACGAATTTAGTAATGGACATTCTCGCCCCTTCTTCCCTGATTAAAGTCGTATTCTCTTTGTACTACTTTCCAGAAAAAAAGCTAAATTCCTGTACGTTCGAAAGAATTTTTATATAGGATGACAAAAAAATAAATCGTATCCCAGCGTAAACGCTTATAAAAGGTATTATAGACTAGCGGGGAAATGGGATAATTAGGATGAATATACCTATTTTAAATATTCTGAATAATTTACAATGGATTATAAGAATCTATTGAAATTAGGAGGAAATCTATGAAAAAACCATTTCTATCTCTTACATTAGCTACTACGTTAGCGTTGGGAGGCGTTAGTAGTACCACTGCATTGGCGGCACCTGCTCATTCATCTCCGAGTGAAAAAGCCCCCTCCACAGATAAGCAAATTGTTAAGAGAATCAATGTCGACAAAATCTACAAGAATATTGAATACCTCTCTCAAACACCTCGCGTGGCTGGGACAGAATCGGAGTATAAAGCGGTCCAGTTCATCAAAAAGCAGTTTAAGTCATATGGCTACAAAGCGGATATTGAAGAGTTTCAATTCTTATCCTACACAGATCCTGACAAGGTGGAACTGGCTTTCGACGGATATGATGGGGAAGTTCAACCAAAACATTTAACCTATTCCGTAAATGGGGACGTTTCAGGTGATGTGGTATACGCTGGATTAGGAACGTTGGAGGAGCTTGAACAAGCCAATGTTGCCGGAAAGATTGCTCTCATACAACGAGGAAGCCTTTCTTTTGCTGAGAAAGTAGTGAATGCAGCTCAAAAAGGGGCTGTGGGAGTCATCATTTACAATAATGCAGAGGGAGATTTAAACGGGACACTCGGAGGAGTCAATGACCAATATGCACCGTCTGTCACAATTACGAAAACGGCAGGTGAAGCAGTCGTAGCAAAATTGGAAAATGGAGAAAAGGTGAAGGCCTCCTTGAAAATCGAGGGTGCTTCTTCGGGAGAAAAAACGTCCTATAATGTAGTGGCAACGAAAAAAGCAACCAAGAATATAAAGGCGAAGAAGAGTGACATCATATATGTAACCGGACATCATGATTCAGTAGCTGGGGCACCAGGTGCAAATGATGATGCATCAGGGACTTCTGTCACGCTTGAGCTTGCCCGTGTTCTGAAGGATCTGCCTACAGACACGGAAATTCGCTTCATCACCTTTGGAGCAGAGGAAAATGGATTGCTAGGTTCGCAGGATTATGTGGACAATCTATCAGAAGATGAAATCAACAGAAGTATTGCAAACTTCAATCTGGATATGGTCGGTAGTAAGGATGCTGGGGACTTGATTCTCTTGACGAACGATGGAGAACCGAATCTAGTAACGGATCTTGCACAGGCTTCTAGCAAGAGACTGAACGGTGTAGCTACCCCTTATGGAGAGGGAGGTCGAAGTGACCATGTATCCTTCTCTGAAGCAGGTATCCCTGCTGCCTTGTTCATACACAATCCATCAGAGCCTTGGTATCATTCCCCAGATGATACGATTGATAAAATCTCAAAAGAAAAGCTTCAAGATGTAGCACGAATTGCGGGGACAGCGGTCTATGACCAAGCAAAAGTGCAAGAGAAAAAACCGAAACCGAAACATAAAAAAGGTAAGAAACAAAGAATGCCTCATTTACACTTCAAACAGGATATTAGATAAACAATGAAAGCCAAGAGGATGCAGATTGCATCCTTTTTTTGATTTATTTTAAAAAAAGGAGGTAAAAAGACTTAATGCTATATCGAGATTGTTGTGAGGAAATTCCTGTTGAACTATCAAAGTAGCGTATTTATCCCTATTTATCTCTCGGACTTTAATCCTTATAATAAAAAATATGTAAAATATGACATTTGTTTATTCGAGGAATTATTTATGAGGTGATTCTTTTGGGATATGTACAAGGACGGAGTGACGCTCACTCTACGTTTTTCTTTAGTGAAATGGATAGTATGAATGGGAGGAATACCCGATTAGAACAGAAGGATACATATAGAATTATCCGAATTCAAGAAGTTGGTGTTGTAAATGACGACGATTAAACTGAATCATTCCGCCGTGACCAAGCAAGTCGGCCAGGTGAAAACGGCCGTGGATGGGACGACAATCGGAGCACTGCCGGTCGATCAGCTCGGCAATAACGATCTGAGCTTCACATCGAAATGGGAGGAAAGGGAAACCAATCTGGAAAAGACCTTCAATCAATATCTGACGATCGTCAAAAAGAATCTGGAAGACACCCGGGCCAACGTGGATTTACTGAAAGAGCAGGATGAAGCCATCACCCATACTGCACAGGGGTATCAGCCATTATGACGATATTCGAAGCTAAGCCTTTGAAGTCGGCCGTCAAGTCACGGGCCAAGCAATATGAGGACCTCAAGGGACAGGTCGAAACGCTTAAAAAGGAATTCCAGGGAATCGTCGACCTTGATGAAGAATTGGCCGGAGCCGGGGCGACGGCCATCAAGAACTTTTACCGGGCGCAGGTCACCGTGGCGAATGCCTGGATCGAATTATTCTCCACACAAATCAGTTTCCTAAAAGGCATTCCGGCCATATTGGAAGAAGCGGACCTATCCGGTGAGACCGTGGTCGAGGTGCCCTTTTTAGAGGGAGAAGTGGCCCATGGTCTTACCAATGCCAAGTCGATGGTGAACCAGCAGTCTACCGATCTCCAAAAGATTTTCCAAAACATTGAAGATATCCTTCAGCTTAGCGTATTCAAACAAGATGATTTCCATGAGAAAATGGAGAGTGCTGAAAAAGAAAAGAATACGACCATCAAGAAAGTGAAGGATGTAGACAGTAAACTGGTCGAGGAATATGAAGTGAGCGAGGACCAGGAAAAAGTGGCCATTGGACTTGTGCAGGCTCTCATTGAAGCCACCAGTCAGGACGGTACCATTTCCCCGATGAACTTCAACCAAAGCGCCTTTCAAGTGAGTGCAGCCTATCAAGTGAAGGATGAAGTGGCCGAGAACATGAAAGGCTACCGGGAGTTTAAGAAACAAGAGGCCGAAGCCCGGAAGCTCGAAAAGGAAATGGAAGCAATCTATGCAGGGCTGGCCAAACAGAATATTAAAAGCAATCGAAGCGATGATTCAATAATGGATTCAAATACTGGGGACTATGCTTTAACATTTGAAGGGAAAAGGAAGGTACTTGGTGGTAACGGTTCAGGAACTCCGGATGGCCTAGCCCCATATGCCATAGCGGCAACTGATTTCCTTCTAGGCGATATAGCTACTATGATTGGTCCCGGTTCCACTACAAATGAAAGAATAACAGCTGCAGCGTTCACTTTCATTAAACCCATAAAAGTCTTAGATAAGGGTCATGATGTGCTAAAAGGTGTTAAGATTAAGGATGCTGGTAAGGGTATAGATAATGCTAAAGATATAAACAAATTAACTGTTGATGATATACCAACTGCAAAGAGTGGGAATTTTAATAAATTCTTCAATTCCCTTACAAGTAATGAACTAGACGAACTTTGGAAAGATAAAAAGATTAGAAAGAAAATTGAACGTCAGCTTAGAGAACCTGGAGGTTTACATGAATGGCACTTAGTTTCAAGAGCTCCGCAATTTAAGTGTTGGAATATTGGTGCTGAAGAGATTAAAGACTTAAGAACAGCTATATCCGATGTCAAATTTGTCAATCCAAAGGGTGTTCACGGAGGATTAGGCTCAACTAAAGCACATAATGAATTGTTAGCAATAATAGATACTTCTAGCGACTATAATACATTTGTTAGACGGCTTAATAATTGGGCTAATTATAGATTAGAGGGTGGAGTTTCGTCTTTACCACAAGGTCTAAGATTAAAGTAGGAGGGTACTATAATGGAAAAACAAGGATGGGTTTCAATTTGGTTAGGGAATATTAACGATGAGGACCCAATAGGAGAGTATGTTGATTTAACGTATGATGAGGATGGCGAGTCTGTCCCTTCCCAATTCTTTATCGATTTTAATATTGATATGGATGAAACTGATGAGGATACAATAGAAAAAGCAGTCTATAAGAATAGTAGTAGTGATATATCAGCATTATTAGATGGGTGTTCGTATGAAGAAATTGTCATCCCAAAAATCCAGAAAAGTATAAACCTAAAGAAATCATATAATGCAGTAATTTTAATATATAATTTTGAATATAACAATGAAATTAGTTCAACTGGTGCTTTTGATTTTATTGCTACTACTAATTATGAATAAGAGAACTCTTAAAGGTTCTAATTAGTAAGTCTCCAGGCAAAGAGATTGATATACCTGAGATAATGTAATTTATGTGAAACCTTGATTGGCAAAGTTTGAAGAGATACCTAGTGACGAATGAACTATTTATTACTTACAGAATAGAGATAACCCTTGCAATCCCAAATTTGATGTTTTTACAAATTATATAGTACGTACAACACCTTTTAAACGTATGCCCAATTTACTCTTAATTTTGTTAAGTAAATAACCATAATATCATCAGTTACCACCATTTTATTCTCCAAAGCTATACCTAAGGGACAACTGATTTAGAGGATAATTTTCTAACTAAATATGATGAGGGATGTTTGGTTATCCGCAGACTTTTTAGTTTATCTTACTTGTGGACATTGAATAAATACGAAGGTAAGTAAAACATATTTGGAAGGAATAATTTTAATAGGCAAAACATAAAACCTAGACGAATAAGTGGTCTAGGTTTATATGTGTTTAATATACACTTCAAGGTTTTTAGCTTCAGAAGGATATATCACTTCTTTATAGGTTTTGATGAAGGGATAAAAACCCTCTACCTGTTTTATTTTAAATAGGCTTGGGTTGTTTTAAGAGCTCGAATATTGCTATTGTAGGGATATTCATATTAAGAAGCGGAGATGTGTTTCTTTGATACATATATTAATTGCAGATGATGATCGGCATATTCGAGAGTTACTGAAATTTCACTTAGAAAAAGAAGGATACATGGTGTTCGAAGCGAAGGATGGGAATGTGGCTTCCTTATTATTAGAGAAAGAACGGATTCATCTGGCTGTTGTGGATATCATGATGCCTTATAAAAACGGACTGGATCTTTGTAAGGAGATACGCGATCAATATGATTTACCGGTTATTTTACTTACGGCTAAGGATCAGCTCATTGATAAAGAAAAGGGATACTATGCCGGGACGGATGATTATCTCGTTAAACCCTTCGAGCCACAAGAGCTTTTATTTAGAATAAAAGCGCTTTTGCGACGGTACCGTATGGTGAATGCTGAGTTAATAACATTAAATCAAACCATCATCGACCGAAGAAGTTATGAAGTCCGAATTCAGGGAAATACATTGCTTCTTCCGCTTAAGGAGTTTGAACTGCTTGCTCAATTAGGGAGTTTTCCCGATCAGGTTTTTACGCGGGAGCAACTTATCGAACTTGTGTGGGGAGCAGATTTTGAAGGGGATGACCGGACGGTGGATGTTCATATCAAACGGTTACGTGAACGATTCACAGGACGTACGGATGATTTTGTCATCACGACTGTCAGGGGATTGGGATACAAGCTGGGGGTCAAAAAATAGTGAAAACACTCTATTTTCGAATCGTTGTCCAAACGATCTTAATCATGGTGCTTGCTAGCGTCATTGCTTTTTTACTTTCTAATGTGTATTACCATCAAGTTCTTAAACCCTACAATGGAGAGAAAATCAGCAAGGTCGCAAGGGAGATCGTTTCTTTGTATGAGGAAAATCCTGATCAGGATATTGATGCTTATTTAAACCATGTATCAGGATTGCATTACCAGCTGTACTTAATCAATGAACAGGGTAAGGCTACTTCTTATGGCAAATCGTTTCATCAAACGGATTTGGATGGGGATACGGTTTCTGATGTCTTGAATGGGAAAGTCTATGAAGGGATTGAAACCTATAATAACGGGCTGTTCATTACCGGTTTTTTTGAAGATGCATTAGAAAATAGTATTGGGGTTCCGCTGAACGTGGATGGCGAAAAATACGCCTTGTTCGTTAGGCCTGATATTGAAAAGCAGTTTGGAGAAATTCGCTTTTTCCTGGCCGTTTTGCTCGTTCTTATGATCTTACTTAGTTTCTTTTTCATTATTTTTAACACACGTTTTCTAGTTAAGCCCATTACCAAATTAACGGAAGCGACAAAAAGGATTGCTGATGGGGATTATAGTGGTGAATTGAACGTTACCCGTGGTGATGAAATTGGGGATTTGGCGAAACATTTTTCGAAAATGACTCAGAGCATCCAACGATTGGAAGACATGAGACAGGAATTCGTTTCCAATGTTTCACATGAAATTCAATCTCCGCTCGCCTCGATCCAGGGCTTCTCCCAAACCCTGCAATCGGAAGAGTTAACGAAGGAAAAACGAAAGGAGTACTTGTCCATTATTGAAAAGGAGAGTCGGCGTATGTCGGCAATGAGTAAGCAGCTTCTGATTCTCGCTTCATTGGATAAAGGAGACGATCCCCTACAGCGTACAAGCTTTGATTTAGCTCAGCAAATAAGGCAAGTGCTGTTCATGCTGGAATGGAGTTGGCGGGAAAAAGACATGGTGATTGAAATGGATCTACCATCCACCATGATTTCTGCAGACGAGAAGCTGTTAATTCAAGTATGGACAAACCTGATAACGAATAGCATTAAGTACTCTGAAAGTGGGGGTTCAATCATTATACGCATCAAAAAAATTGGCCGGATGGTCGAAGTGATCATTAAAGACACCGGTATGGGGATAGCTGATGAAGAGCTTCCTCATATTTTTGAACGGTTTTATAAAGTTGATAAAATGCGTAATCGCAGTGAGAACGGGAGCGGCATAGGTCTTTCCATTACGAAAAAGACGGTGGAACTTCACGGTGGAACGATTGCGGTTCAGAGTGAACTTGGGGAAGGGTCTACTTTTTATGTTCGTTTGCCGCTTATGTAATCAATTGTTCATCTTCCATTCATAATGATTCATTACAATCGATGTATACCACATGAACATAAGGGATTGGATGTTCAAACGGTAACAAAAGAATTGGGAGATGAAAAAATGTTTTTAGCAATACGTGAGCTGAAACATTCAAAGGTGCGTTACTTACTGATCGGGTTGATCATGGTTTTGGTCGCATGGCTGGTCTTTATCATTTCTGGATTGGCTAATGGACTTTCAGCTGAAAATGCTTCATCGATACAAGGCATGGATGCTGACTATTTCATGATGGAGTCTAACGTGGAGCATAAACTAAACCGATCTACTATTCCGCTGGATACATTAAGTGAGGTTCGTTCTTCAACGGGTGTTGAAGGAGCGGAGGCCCTGGGTCAAATGATGTTGACCTTCAATAAAGAAGGTACATCGAAAAAGACGGATGTCACGATTTTTGCAACGGATGCCAATGGGTTCCTTGCACCCAAAATCGTGGAAGGGAAAAGCTATGATAATAAGAAGAAAGGCGATATAGTAGCCAATGATTCTTTAAAAGAGGACGGCTATAAGGTAGGGGATACGGTAGTAGATGAATTATCCGGTAACAAATTCACTATCGTAGGATTCACCGAAAATCAATCCTACAGCCATACACCTGTTGTATACATGAACGTTAAGGGATGGCAGGGGATTAATCCTCGGTTGAAAAACACGGACGCAATTAGCACAATTGCGGTTCAAATGGATCAAGTAGGTCCGTTGAAGTCTGTGTCTGATGTGGATCTCATTACGAAGGATGAGATGCTTCAAAGTATCCCGGGATTTAAAGAAGAACAAGGTACATTGGCGATGATGATAGCCTTTCTGTTTGTGATTGCTGCATTTGTTCTTGCTGTGTTCTTCTATGTCATCACTTTACAGAAGACGAATCAATTTGGAGTCATGAAAGCACTCGGAGCAAGTACTGGCTACCTTGCAAAAAGTATCGTGGGCCAAGTGTTCATGCTTGCGGTGGTATGTATAGCAAGTAGTGTTGCACTAACATACGGGGTCACTTTCATCATGCCAGAAGGAATGCCTTTTGAATTAAGTACTTCTTTGGTCATTCAATATTCGATTCTTTTATTGATTGTTTCGGTATTGGGTTCCTTGTTATCACTATATCGAGTGTCAAAAATTGATGCCATTGAAGCCATTGGGAGGGTAGCATGATGAATCATAAACTATCATTCGATCACGTCAGCAAAATTTACGGTGAAGGTGAGAATATCGTGAGGGCTCTTGACGATGTTACCTTTCAAGTGAAAGCTGGGGAATTTGTGGCCGTTGTTGGTCCATCAGGTTCGGGGAAAAGTACTTTCCTCTCTATAGCAGGTGCTTTACTTTCCCCAAGTAAAGGTAGTTTGCTTTTAAATAATGAGGATATAACATCATTTTCTCCGAAGAAATTAACACGTGTCCGTCTAGAGAAAATTGGCTTTGTTTTTCAATCATCCAATCTTGTTCCGTACCTTACCGTACGTGACCAGCTTCTGCTTATTTCAGAACTGATGGGGCAACGTGACAAGAAAGCTGTGAAAAAAGCTGATGAATTACTTAGTCATCTCGGACTTAGTCATCGGTGCAATCATTTGCCAGAAGAGCTTTCAGGCGGTGAACGTCAACGGGTAGCAATTGCGCGGTCGTTGATGAATAATCCAGACATCATTTTAGCAGATGAACCCACTGCAAGCCTTGATTCAAAGCGGGGGCGAGAGGTAGTGGAAATGCTTGCGACCGAGGTGAAGTTAAGAAACAAGGCAGCCATCATGGTGACGCATGATGAGAGAATGTTAGATTTGTGTGACCGTGTCGTCAACATTACGGATGGCAAGATTCTTCTATAAAAGAGGTAGTATGCAGGCTACTGTATTCCGGTTTAGCGGGAGTACAGTGGCCTTTTACCATTCCTGATTTAAGAGATGAATTATTTTAACAGATTAAGAAAATCAATGAAGGAATCAAGAAATTACGTGTTACTATATAGCAAGGAAATTGTTTATATAAAGGCGGGTAAGTTACATATGAAAAAGACTTCTTTAGATGTTCTCATTATAATAATAGGTGCGTTCATTTTTGCGTTGGCAATCAATCTTTTCGTTATTCCCAATGATCTCGGTGAAGGTGGAGTAACGGGGATTACCATCATTTTATTCTATTTATTCCAGTGGTCACCGGGCCTGGTAAGTTTCATTATGAATGCATTCCTTCTGATTGTCGGATATAAATTTTTATCGAGGATTACAACCATTTATACGATTATTGCCGTCACCTTCCATTCTCTTTTTCTACATTTAACGGAGAATTGGAACGTTTCTTCGGATGAAATCGTAATCAATGCCATATTTGGCGGTGTGTTTGCTGGTGTAGGAATTGGTTTGATCATTCGGGTGGGCGGTACGACGGCAGGTTCTACCATTCTTGCTCGGATCACAAATAAATATTTAGGCTGGAGCATAAGTTATGGGTTATTGTTCTTTGATATAATCGTGGCCGTCTCATCCTATTTCATTATCGGTGCGGAAGGTCTCATGCTAACCATCCTTATGCTATATATTGGAACGAAAGTAATGGAGTTCATCATTGAGGGTGTAAACCCGAAAAAGGCAATCACCATCATCTCGAAAGAAGCAGATCTCATTGCGAAACAAGTAACGGTTAAAATGGATAGAGGGGTCACAGTTTTTGATGGACATGGCTACTATACGAAAGATGCGAAGGAAATTCTATATATTGTCATTAGTAAACAAGAGGTCGTCAAGTTAAAGAGAATTGTTCAGTCTACCGATAGCCAAGCTTTTATCGCGATACATGATGTAAGGGATGTATTTGGTGAGGGGTTCGTGGATATTTCGAAGTCATAAAATCATTTTGGGAGCCGGATTGGGCTCCTTTTTTTATATGGATAAACGGACTTTATTTCAAGGGGCCTAGGCAGGTCTTTTTTTATTTCCCTGAAAATGACAAAAAAATCTGTGAATTTTGAATAAATTGTTATATTATGTAAGTAAGAATCCAACCATCATGAGGAATACAGCCATTATATATGGAGGTGTTTAGCATGATTCTTTTAAAAGTGGATGACAGAAAGTTTGGGAAGAGCAATATTAAGTACAGCATAGTGGATAAGGAAACGGATGAATTACTTATTAGTGGTGTGTTCGAGGAATTTGGACAAGCAAGTGATAAATATTACGAATTGAAGGAAGAGTATGGGTCTTCCAACGTGAAAATGGTTTTGAAGTGAATGGAAGGGAAGCCTTTTGGTTTCCCATTTCTCTAATGAAATACAGCTTGCATTCTGAATGGTTGAAAAAGATGAAGAAATACCCAGAATGGATATCCGTTCAAATTATATAATCAGGAGAAGGAATAATTCTTGGGTATTCAATCATATAATTTAGAAGAAGAAACGTAATATATTCGTAGACTTATACATTTAATTGTAAGTAATGTCATTAAGTGGTAATATAAAGAAAAAGAAATGTAACCGATTACAATTAGGTTTGTAAGGTGGTGGTTTATCTTTCAATAGAATAGTGAAATGACAGTTTATAAGATATCTACTTTTCATACTTTATGCAAACGTTTTCTTAAAAGGTATAGGAATTTACGGAAAAAGGGAGAGTTGATAGGCATGAAGCGTAAAAAATGGTATGGGGGAATCTTTTCTATTTTATTGATATTTAGTGTGGTCTTGGCAGGTTGCTCTTCTTCTACTGGCGGGGACAGTGATTCCGATAATAAAGATAAAGTGACGCTGGATATTTTCCAATTTAAAGTAGAGTTTAAGCCGCAATTTGAGACTCTGGCCAAGCAGTATGAAAAAGAGAACCCAAATGTGAAAATCAAAGTATCGACAGTTGGCGGCGGGAATGATTATAAATCAGCCATTACCGCAAAATTTGCTTCCGGTGAGGAACCAGCGGTGTTTAATATTGGCGGACCGATCGATGTGGAACAATATAAAGATAGATTATCAGATTTGAAGGATACGAAAGCTGCAGAGGCAGCACTGGATGGGACGTTGGATGGCGTTGAAGAGGACGGGCAGATTCTTGGGCTTCCATTCAATCAGGAAGGGTATGGCCTGATTTATAACAAAAGGGTCTTTAAAGAAGCCGGAATCAAGGCGGAAGAACTTACAAGCTATACAGCTCTAGAGGATGCAGTGAAGAAGCTGGATTCACAGAAAGGCAAATTGAAGCTTGATGCAGTATTCGCGTATCCGGTCAAAGAGAAATGGGTAACGGGAAACCATTTATCCAATGTCTTTTTAGCACCGGAGTTTGATGGAAACGTGTTGACGGCAAGCAAGGCGGAAACCGTCAAGTTCTCGGATGGAGACAAGTTCAAACAACTGGTCGATATTCAAAATAAATATTCTGTTCAGCCAACGGCAAGCCTTGATTACTCCCAACAAGTAGAAGAGTTATTCTCCCTTGAAAAGGTTGCAATCATCCAGCAAGGGAACTGGGTGTATAACACAGTGTATGACATGGATCCCGAATTAGCTGAAAATGGCATAGGCATCATCCCTATTCCGAATGGGGACACGGCAGCCATGCCGGTCGGGGTACCGAACTATTGGGCAGTAAATAAGAAATCGGATGAGAAAGTTCAGGAAGAAGCGAGGAAATTCCTAGACTGGATGTATACATCCGATGCAGGTAAAAAAGCTGTATTAGAAGATTTTAAATTCATTCCAGCCTATGAAGGGTATGACGTTGAAAAAATTGCCGATCCGTTATCAAAAGAAATTTATAAGTATTCACAAGAGGGAAATACCATTGGATGGGTGTTCAATGGATATCCAGTCGGGTGGAACGATGATCTGGGTGCAAGTGTCCAAAAATATGTAACCGGTAAAATGACATGGGATGAACTCGTCAAACAAAACATTGAAAACTGGGAGAAAATCCACAGTAAATAGGCATTCCGTTAAATAGGGAAACAACCAATCGAGCCTAACTTGTGTCGATTGGTTGTTTGTTCTATAAATATATCCGCTACTTACACACTATATTAGGAGGTCGGTTTCAAATGCGAAATCGAGATGCTGCATATTGGCTGTTCTTGACACCTGTTCTAGCCGCGCTCATTTTGGTCGTGATCGTGCCGCTCATTTACGGGTTTTATTATTCATTTACGAATTGGAACGGTTTGGGTACGCCCGATTTCACGGGTCTCAAAAATTATATAAACCTATTCTCGGACAAGGGCTTCCTGGATACATTTTGGTTCACCATCAAATTTTCTGTAACAGCGATTGTGGTCATAAACGTTCTTGGTTTGAGCTTGGCACTTATCGTGACTTCAAAACTGAAATCGAGCAACCTTCTTCGGACCATTTTCTTTATGCCGAACTTAATCGGTGGATTGATTCTTGGTTTCATTTGGCAGTTCATCTTCATCAAAGTCTTTGGTGCCATTGGCGATGTAACCGGCATAGAGGCATTTAATGGTTGGCTTTCCACAACCGAGACTGGATTTTGGGGATTGATCATTTTAACGTCCTGGCAGATGGCGGGATATATCATGATCATTTATATCGCTTATTTACAGGCAGTTCCTGAAGACCTGATTGAAGCGGCTAAAATCGATGGGGCCAATAGCTTCCAACGTTTTCGCCATATAACTTTTCCGCTTGTGGCACCAGCCTTCACGGTTAGTTTGTTCCTGACGCTTTCACACTCTTTCAAAATATATGATCAAAACCTTTCTTTGACGAACGGTGCGCCATACAATTCAACAGAAATGGTCGCAATGAACATTGTTAAATCCGCGTTTACCGAAAATGATATGGCTTATGCACAGGCCAAGGCCGTGATCTTTTTCGTGATTGTGGCAGCCGTTTCCTTGACACAGGTATATATCAATAAGAAAAGGGAGGTTGAGCTATGATGAGAAAGAATTGGAAGCTTTGGCTGGTCGGATTGATCGGGTTTGTATTGGCCTTGTTATGGCTCACCCCTTTTTATTTAATGATCGTAAATGCTTTTAAAATGAAACGCGAGATTTTCTCTGACACATTGGGCTTGCCGGATACCTGGACACTAGAAAATTTCACTCAGGCCTTCGAACAATTGGATTTTCTTCGGACTTTATTCAATTCCATCTTTATATCGGTTGTCAGTGTCGTGATAATTATTATCTTTTCAGCAATGGCCGCATACGCGCTATCACGAAATAAAAGTAAATTTAGTTCTTTGCTGTTCTTCGTGTTTGTGGCAGCCATGCTTATTCCATTCCAATCGGTGATGATCCCGCTTGTAGCCCAATTTGGTCAGATGGGTATGTTGAATCGCACCGGATTGATCATCATGTACTTAGGGTTTGGATGCAGTCTCTCCATATTCCTATATCATGGTACTTTAAAAGGGATCCCCATCACGCTGGATGAAGCGGCTAAAATCGATGGAGCCAACCGTTTTCAAGTATTCTGGTATATCATTTTTCCATTATTGAAACCGATGTCAATCACGGTCGGGATCTTGAATGTCATCTGGATTTGGAATGATTACCTTTTGCCATCGCTTGTTATCGGGGGTGCGGGATCTGAGACCATTCCACTTAAATTATTCTTCTTTTTCGGTCAATATACGAAACAATGGCATCTTGCCTTGGCAGGACTTACCTTGTCAATCATTCCAGTTATCATTGCGTACTTTTTTGCCCAAAGACAAATTATTAAAGGAATTGCTGACGGTGCGGTTAAATAACTATTTAGATATAGGGAATAATAAGCCCTGTGCGATGAACGGGAGTAGATGAAAATGTCTGTAACGATCAAAGACGTTGCCAAGAAAGCGAATGTCGCTCCATCCACGGTATCGCGTGTTATTCATAACAGTCCTACCATTAGTGAAAAGACAAAGCGTAAAGTACGGAAGGTATTGAAGGAAATGGGCTATCATATGAATGAAAATGCCCGGAATTTGGTTACAAAATCCACGAAGACCATTGGAATCGTAATGAAAAATTCGGCTAGGGAATCCCTGTACAATCCATTCTTTCCAGAAGTGATCCGAGGCATTGGCGACTTTTGTAATAAAGAGGGGTATAGCCTTTCGCTAACGACTGGGGAAACCGAGGATGCCATTTTTGAAGATGTCGTTAAAATGGTTCAAGGTAGACGCGTGGATGGCATGATTGTTTTGTATTCGAAGCAGGATGATAAAGTGGTGCCCTATCTAGTGAAACAAAGCTTCCCATTTGTCTTGGTAGGGAAGCCAAGGACGGATATGAGTGGCATCACTTTCATTGATAACGACAATGTTCAAGCGGCTAAGGAATTATCGGAGTTCGTCATCAATCTTGGTCATCAACGAATTGCCTTTTTAGGGGGCAGTCCTGAATTCGAAGTGATCCAGGCGCGTTTAAGCGGATTCCGACAAGCAATGGAACAGGCAAGGTTAAGCGTGCCAAAGGAAAGTATTAAACTGATTCCATTGAATCGCGCCGATGGCATAAAAGCCATCGAGGAACTGCTGAATTTACCTGAATCACCAACGGCATTTATAGTCATGGACCTATTATTGGGTGTGCTGTTATTGGGCGTGTTAGCGGAAAAGAAGTTGAAAGTTCCGGAACAAATAAGTGTCGTCTGCTTTAATCACTCGGAGTTTATCGAATTCTTAAGTACACCACTAACCACGGTCGATATTCATACGTACCAACTGGGCTATGAAGCAGCAAAGTGCGTATTTGATTTAATAGCCGATCCTAAAATGATGGAAAAGAGTATCCGGGTTCCTACCAAAATCGTACAGCGTGAGTCACATTCCGCTATTGAAAAAGAAATTACAGAGAAATTGTAGAATTGTTTTAGCAATTAAAGCTTGATTTTTCCTAACATAAATTTACAATATAGATTACCAATGTATTTAATCTTATTATTCAAAATTATTTTTTTATTGTTTCTAACGCAAACGTTTGCGTAACAAAATAAGAGGTATTAGTTAAACATGCAGGGGAAGTCGCCGAAAAAACATATGGAGGAGATTCTGATGAAGGTTTTGGTATGGAACGAGTATCGCCATGAACAAACGAAGCCAGAGGTAGCAGAGATTTATCCAAATGGGATCCATGGTGCGATTGCCGAGTTCTTACAAGAAGATCAGATTGAGGTTAACACGGCTACGCTTGACGAAAAAGAGCATGGTCTGACGGAAGAGGTACTGAAGGAAACGGATGTACTCCTCTGGTGGGGGCATATTGCACATGATGAAGTGCAGGATGAAATCGTCCAACGTGTTCATAAGCGGGTGCTCGAAGGGATGGGCCTTATCGTCCTCCATTCAGGACACTTTTCGAAAATCTTCAAACAATTAATGGGAACGACCTGCGATCTGAAATGGCGCGTAGCGGATGAAAGGGAACGGCTCTGGGTCGTGGATCCCGCTCACCCCATTGTTGAAGGAATCGGTGAATATATTGAGCTTGAGAAGGAAGAAATGTACGGGGAGCATTTCGATATACCCGCACCAGATCAATTGCTCTTAATGAGCTGGTTTGAAGGCGGCGAAGTTTTCCGAAGCGGATGCACGTACCAGCGTGGAAAAGGAAGGATATTCTATTTCCGGCCTGGCCATGAAACGTATCCGACCTACTATAACCCAGAGATACAGCAGGTGATAAAGAATGCGGTCAAGTGGGTCAAGCCACGTTCTCACAACAATGTGGTTTATGGAAAAGCGGTACCATTGGAGAATATCTCATCCAAGAGATGAAGTGAAGGAGAGAGCAGAATGGTCAAAGTACAAGTGGGAGTCATTGGTTGTGGGAGCATTGCGAAAAATAGGCATTTTCCGGAATATGAAGCGCATCAGGAAACCGATATTGTAGCCGTTTGTGATATTGCGCAAGACAGGGCGAATGCAGCGGCACAAAGGTATGACGCAAAAGCATATACTGATTATATAGAACTCTTAAAGAATAAGGATATTGACGTGGTTAGTGTATGTACACCGAATTACCTGCATGCCCCCATCACGATCGCTGCTCTTGAAGCTGGAAAGCATGTTCTTTGTGAAAAGCCCATGGCGACCTCTTTAGAAGATGCGGAAAAAATGAATGAAGCAGCTATAAAAAGCGGCAAGATATTAATGATTGGTCATAATCAGCGGTTTGTCCCTTCACATCAAAAAGCCAAAAAGCTAATTGAGAGTGGGGAATTAGGAAAGATTTACAGCTTCAGGACAGCTTTTGGACATTCAGGGCCTGAAACTTGGAGTGTCGATGGGGAGAACAGCTGGTTTTTTAAAAAAGATCAAGCGGTCATCGGGGCGATGGGGGACTTAGGTGTTCATAAAGCCGATTTACTGCGATATGTGTTAGGCGAGGAATTTGTGGAAGTCGGAGCTTTTGTGGAAACGAGTGCAAAGCAACAGGCGGATGTTGATGATAGCGCTGCCTGCATCCTGCGAACGGGAAGCGGTATTATTGGTACCCTGACGGCAAGCTGGTCGTACGCAAAAGAAGACAACGCAACGGTCATTTATGCGGAAAAAGCCGTATTGCGTCTAGAAGACGACCCTAAATATTCACTGATTATCCATCATAAGAATGGGAAGACCGAAACCTTCGAATTAGGGGGCATCCAGACAAATGACTCTGGCGGACAGCATGATACTGGAGTAATCAGCCACTTTATAAAAAGTGTGGTAAACAATGAAGAGCCTCTTGTCACAGGAATTGAAGGATTACAATCACTAAAAGTCATTCTCGGCGCAATGGAATCAAATGCATCCAGACAAATCGTCCGCTTATAAAGGGGTTTAATAGTCATCATGTACAAATTGAAAATGGGTATTATCGGTGCTGGGGGGATTGCCCAAAAAAGGCATATCCCAGCCTTCCAAACATTACAGGATAAAGTGGTTTTATATGCAATTCAGGATATTGATGAATTGAAGGCGAGAGATGTCGCCAGGCAACATCATATTGAAAAAGTTTTTACCAATTATGAAGATATGTTTGCCGAAGTGGATGCGGTCACGATAGCCACACCGAACAAGTTTCATGCCGAGATTTCCATCGCGGCATTGCAGGCTGGTGTACATGTTTTATGTGAAAAGCCGATGGCCATCACGACTGAGGAATGTAAGGCAATAACCGATGCGGCAAACTTATCTGGAAAAGTGCTCTCCATTGCGTATCATTACAGGTTCATGAAGGAAGCCCAGGCTGCCAAAAAAATGATTCGAGCAGGTGAAATTGGAGAGCCATACGTGGCACGAGTTCAGGCCATTCGACGAAGGAAAGTCCCCGGTTGGGGCGTATTTACGAGCAAGGAATTGCAAGGCGGAGGCAGTGTGATCGATTATGGCTGTCACTTGCTTGACTTGGCTTTATGGCTGATGGATGACCCAGAACCAATCGAAATTGTAGGTTCGACATATAATTATGTCAGTAAGGGTGTCGATCAAGTTAATCTATGGGGCAATTTCGATGCTTCCGTTTTTGAAGTGGATGATCATGCAACGGCTTATATCAAATTTGCAAATGGAGCTTCTTTGTTATTTGAAACGTCATGGGCCGCGAATATCCGTGAAGAAGCGACAGTCTTGAGTTTATCCGGAACACAGGGCGGTCTAGATGTGTTCCCGCTCATATTGAATCAGGCGAAACACGGGATGCTTTTGAATAGTGAAGCGGTTTGGATGCCAGGTGAGGACACACCGGATCTTCAACAGGCGGCGAACTTTATCGATAGTTGCCTTGGTTTTGCCGAACCACTGGTAAAACCGGCGGAAGCCATGAAAGTATCGAAAATCATTGAAGCTATTTACCAAAGTTCCGCAAGCGGAAAAGTCATGAGCATCAATTAATGCAAAGGTGAGGTGAGGCGAGTGAAACTAGGCGTTTTTACAGTACTATTCGGACAAAAAACATTTGAGGAAATGCTTGATTATGTGGCAGCCTCTGGATTGAAAACAGTGGAAATCGGTACAGGCGGGTACCCAGGTAATGCCCATTGTCCACTGGATGAGCTATTGGAGAGTGAAGAAAAGCGGCAGGACTACATGGAAGCCATCCAATCAAGGGGGCTAGCCATCAGTGCGTTCAGCTGTCACGGCAACCCTATTTCCCCAGATGAAAGCTGGGCTAGGGAAAGTGATGAAAATTTAGTAAAGTCCATTAAGTTAGCTGCCTTGATGAATGTACCTGTCGTCAATACCTTTTCCGGTACCGCAGGTGATCACGAAGGTGCTAAATATCCGAATTGGCCGGTTGCTCCATGGCCGAACGAATATGCGGACGTCTTGAAATGGCAATGGGAAGAAAAACTGATTCCTTATTGGAAAAAAATCGCTGCGCTTGCTGATGAACATCATATTAAAATTGGACTCGAACTGCATGGAGGTTTTCTCGTCCACACACCATACACCTTGTTGAAGCTACGGGAAGCCACATCGAACGCAATCGGTGCCAACCTTGACCCAAGCCATCTCTGGTGGCAGGGAATCGAACCTGTCGGCGCCATTAAAATTCTTGGAAAAGCTGGAGCCATTTATCATTTCCATGCTAAAGACACCTATCTGGACCAAGATAATATCAATATGTACGGTCTCACCGACATGCAACCGTACGGCAACATCCAGACACGTGCCTGGAACTTCCGCTCAGTTGGTTGCGGCCATAGCCTTCAAGAATGGTCCGACATGATGAGTGCCCTTCGTACTTATGGGTATGATTACGTCGTCAGCATCGAACACGAAGATCCGCTCATGTCGATCGAAGAAGGTTTCCAACGAGCCGTGACGAACTTGAAAACCGTCCTGATCAACGAAAGTCCAACCGATCTATGGTGGGTATAACCGATAATGAGCAGCCTAATGGTTGCTTTTTATTTTGGAGTCGAATTGGACTTTGACCGAAAAAAAGCTGGATTAGACCGATATATCTTCAACTAGACCGATAAAATGTTGAAATTGACTGATATATTACGCAGTTTGACCGATAAAAGGAATGCAGCTGCTAAAAAAGATGCTCCCAAATCTGGGGGCATCCTCTTCACTCATCTTTTTCTTGGTGTGTAATTCAATTCTGCAAATAGTTCGTTTAATTCTTCTTTTGTCAGGTCGCGCCATTGACCGAGGGGTAACCTGTCCAAGTGGATGTTCATGATGCGAACGCGCTGCAGTTCACGGACTTCATAACCCAGTGCCGTACACATGCGGCGGATTTGCCGGTTCAACCCTTGCATTAAGGTAATGTTGAATGTATGGCGTGAAAGCGGCTTGACTTCACATGGAAGTGTTTTCGTATCCAAAATTTCTACGCCTGATGACATCTCTTGTAGGAAGGAATCCGTAAGTGGCTTATCAACAGTGACAATATACTCTTTCTCATGCTTGTTCTCTGCCCGGAGGATTTCATTTACGATATCTCCGTCATTTGTAAGCAGAATCAAACCGCTTGAGTCTTTATCAAGACGACCAACATGGAAAATGCGTAGCGGATGATTAACAAAATCAACAATGTTTCCTTTGATATGTTTTTCAGTCGTGCTTGTGATGCCTGTGGGTTTATTCAGTGCAATATATACATACTGCTGCTCTACTTTTATCGGTTTGCCATCGACACAAACATCATCGCCCGGTTCAGCTTGGCTGCCAAGTTCGGCCACAGCTCCGTTTATGGTCACTCGACCTTCAGCAATCCATTTATCGGCGCCTCGTCTCGAAGTAATCCCTGATTCACTAATATATTTATTGATTCTCAACTAAAGCACACCTTTACATTCAGATTTTCTTCTATAAAGATAACGTAAATCATGCTAGATAAACAAGGGGAAAGCTAAAATGTCTACTTAAGCAGAAGCCACAGCTTTTTTATCCTTCTTCTTTTTAGTGGCTAAGTAGACACCGGAGAAGACAAGAAGGCCGCCAAGAATCTGGACTATTGTGATGTTTTGCCCCAACATCAAGCTTAGAATCGCAGTGAAGACGACAATGAGATTAAGGTAAACGCCAGCTTGGCTTGCATCAATATGACGCAGTGAAATGTTCCAGAAAATGAAGGAACCAACGGATGGAAAGATTCCAATATATAAAATGCCTACCATCGCTTGAGTACTTACATCAAGGTTCAGCCCCGAACTAAAGGCGAACGGAGCAGCCAGAATCAGTCCAAGTAAAACGGATACGGCGGTGGCTGATATGGCCGGGATATTTTTTATCTTTTTGGCGATGAGTGAATAGAAGGTCCAGACAAGTATCGCCAGAATCATCAACAGATCTCCTTTATTGAAGGTAAGATGGAAAATGGTCTGAAGATGTCCATTCGTTAAGACCAATAATACTCCGAATAAGGATAGAATAAGGCCAATCACATGTAGGAATGAAATGTTCTCTTTTAATAGTAAGACGGAAAACAGGACGATGACCGCAGGGGTAATCGAATTAACGAGAGCGGCATTCATGGAAGTCGTATAGGTCAAAGCCCAATACAGGAAAAAATTATAGCCGATGATGCCGAGCAAGCCCATCAGTAATAGTACTTTCCATGCTTTCCATACACTTTTCCAATCGGGTTTTTCAATCCAATGAGCAAGAGGAAATAATAAGATAACAGCAATTAGCCAGCGTGAAAACGTGAGTTGAATCGGTGAAAGTTCAGCAACGACGTATTTGCCGAAAATATAATTACCTGCCCAGAATAAATTAGCCAAGATAAGAAATAAAAGAATATAAGATTTTTTCATGGGGTAGCCTCTTTCTTTAGTGATTGAATATTCAATAAATATACCAATGTAGAAAAAGGGAAGCAATATAAATAGTGAATATTACGTTGAGGGATTATTCTTGTCCAGGAAGGGATGCTATTCATTCATTGCGGGAGACCATGAATATGAAATAAAGAAAAAAGCTGTTCAATCGAAATTGAACAGCTTCTCTCTTATCTTTTAAGCGAAAATCGCGCTGATTTCAGCAATATCATCGATGGTTAATTCAACGTCCAATGCTTTTAAATTACGCAAGACTTGCTCAGGCTTTTTGGACCCGGGTATCAAGACATCTATGGAATGACGTGTTAAATACCAGGCAAGGGCGACGTCCGCAACCTCTGCGTTTTTTCGGTTGGCGATTTCACGAAGCTCCTCGACTTTTTGCAAGTTGCTGGAATAGGCTTGTCCTTGGAAAAGGGGATCTTTAGCTCGCAGGTCGTCAAACTTCGATTCTTCATTATATTTGCCACCAAGCAGGCCGGATGCAAGCGGAAAATAAGGGACAAAGGAAATTTGATTTTCAGCTGTATATGGAAGCAAGTCTTGCTCGGCTCCCCGTTTAAACAGGTTATATTCGGATTGTAAGACGTCGACATAGCCGTCTTTATTGGCTTCTTTTAATTGCTCGAACGAAAAATTCGAGACGCCAATCGCCTTGATTTTTCCGGCATCTTTCAATTCTTTTAAAGCCCCGACAGCCTCATCCTTTGGTGTAGCTTCATCAGGGAAATGAATGTAAAATAAATCAATATAATCAGTCTGGAGCCGCTTTAAACTGGATTCTACAGACTCTCTAAGGAAAGCGGGAGAGTTGTCAATGACCATTTTACCATCCACGAATTTATGGGCACCTTTCGTAGCGAGTACCACTTCCTCGCGTTTGCCGGTATCCTTCAGCACTTCGCCAATCAGTTCCTCCGAGCGTCCGGGCCCGTAAATGTAGGCTGTATCCCAAAAGTTGATGCCTTCTTCAAGAGCCGTCCGCAGGACATCTCTTCCTGTATCTTCATTCAGGTTAGGGAATAGGTTATGTCCACCAATTGCATTCGTACCAAGACCAATCTGATTCACATACAAATTCGTTTTACCAATACGTGTTTGCTTTGACATTTATTGATCATCTCCTCTATCCTAATCATAACAAAAATAGGGTGTAAATTTCCAAAAATAAGCAATAGAAGGCGAGAAAAAAGCAGATGAATCAACGGACTCATCTGCTCCACTTATTTGGTTTCCATGTCTTCGGTGGGTGATGCTTTCCCTGCTTGGCTTAGAATAATGCCAATGACCGTGCCAACCAAGGCTGGTAGGACCCATTCCATTCCATGTTCAGAAAACGGAAGGGCTTCGGTGAATGTTTCCACGAGTCCTAATGGTACATCAAAAGCGCTCAGTCCATCGATCAGGGCAAAGATACCGGTGAAAATCATAGCGCTCCGGTATACTTTTTTTGGATTCTTAAAGTGACGGCTGAAGAATGTCAAAGCGACCAGGACAATTGTTAAAGGGTAGGCCATCACTAGGAAAGGTACGGATACTTTTAAGATTTGATTCAATCCTAGATTGGATAGAGTGAACCCGATTAGCGTGATGAGCAGGACGACCGTTTTGTAGCTGGCCTTAGGAATGAGATTGGAAAAATAATGTCCACAGGCTGTTGTTAATCCTACTACGGATGCGATACAGGCCAATAGGAAGATGATCCCCAAAAGGGTTTTCCCGCCTGTCCCAAGTAATAGGGTAGAAGCGGCGGTCAGGATATCGGTTCCATTTTCATAAGAACCGTTCGCAGCCATGCGTGCTCCCATGAAACCTAAGGATGTATACACAAGAGATAGGAAGATTGCTGTGACCATTCCAGCCTTTATGGTGTACTTAGTCAGCTGCTTACGGTCCGATACCCCTCTCTTTTGGATGGAGGTCAGGATGACAATCCCGAAGGCTAGGGCGGCTAAAGCATCCATCGTGTTATAACCTTCAATGAACCCTTTTGAAAAAGCACCTGTTACGTACGCCTCTGTTGGTGCCTGGAAGGGTGCATCCAGTTTTATAAAGCCAACGATACAAAGGATGACAATAGACCCTAATAGAGTGGGCGTGCTCCAACGGCTCATGATGGTCTCCATTTTTTCAGGATTCATCGATATGGCATAAACAATCAAGAAGAATGCAATCGTGAATAGGAATAAAAAGAGCGATTGGCCTATCGTGTCGCCAAGATAGGGTTTGAATCCCATTTCATAGGCGACGTTAGCATTTCTGGGTATGGCAAGGAAAGGTCCGATGCTTAAATAGATGACGATCATGAAAATCTTGCTGAAAGTTGGGTGCACACGCGACCCAATCGTTTCTGCCCCGCCTTTGACGAGGGAAACGGCGACCAGAACTAGAATCGGGAGTCCGACGCCTGTGACGATAAATCCTGCGATGGCCGGCCAGAAGGAAGTCCCTGATGAGGCTCCCAAAAATGGAGGGAAAATCAGGTTGCCCGCCCCGAAGAACATGGAGAAAAGCATAAGCCCGATAAATAATACGTCTGTTTTTTTCATGATGATGTCTCCTTTTTACGTTCTAGTGAAAATCTCGCCGAATGGACTAACGGGATCATGTGAAAGTATTACTAAGAAAATAAAAAAACGCCCCTACTTAGAGGGACGAGTTGTGTGCTCGCTTTACCACCCATATCCGCGCTTTTTTAAAAGCCACGGCAATCAGTCAACGTACGGTCCATACGGAGCCAATATTATTAAGCTTTGCATGTTGGTTTTTTTGATTCCCATCAAAACCTAGGTTTCATCGTAAGGAGCTATTATAATCTAGAGATAATTTAGCAAATTCAGTATACTAAGTCAATAGGATGAAGTCTTCTTTAGGACAGGATATTAGTCCTAGAGAATCTGGTATGGTTTAAAACGGTTTATGATCAATCGAAAGAATCGTAAAAACTCCCTATTATCTTTCTACCTTCATCTATATTATAATAGAAGTAGAACACTAAAGGAGACAATATGATGTCTGAAAATAAAAAGTTGAGCCTGGCGGATGCTGTCAAGCAGAAATTGGCGCAAAAGCAAGCTGAAACAAGTAAAGATAAACTTGAAACCGGTGTTGTGAAAAAAACAAAACCGCTTAAAAGCCAATTAACTAAAAAGCCCAATAATCAACGTAAGCGCACAGGGGTATAATCCCAATTTGTCAAAGGACAATTACTGTTCAATGCTTATCAGAGAGCAGTATCCTTCATGATCAAAGGTGCTGCTTTTTTTATATTATTTTATTTTTACCATTTTAAGGTAGTGTGTAAACGGGGATTCTGGTAATTTAATGGTATAGGAGAAATCCCTCGCATTGCTTCATATCCTGGTGAAATCCATAAAAGCATATTTTAAGGGAGAGAGTCGATTTGTTAAAAACATTACAAGCCCGGCGGTTTCTGTTTTAAACTTGTAAGAGTTATGACATGTTGTTACCATATTGTTTTGTTAAAATAATAATTTGGAGCTTTGACAGATCATTTTCTTATCTAAAGGAACCTATTGATTTGATCCTTTACTTGAAAATATGAAATATATCGGGGGAATTACGATGGAAGAACAGCTGATTGGCAAAAAGTTCTATGAAACGATGATTGATGACATAAATAAGCATCCGATTCAAGCCTTGGGAGAAATGTTTCTCGTGGAACAAAAAAAGGAAAGATCGGATTTAACCACAATCAGGTTTGCCCAGGGGGAAGTGTACTTCCTGCATCATGACTTTGAGGCGGCCATATTTAAATGGGAGAATATAGAGGGCAATCTTGCTGAATGGGCTAAGAAGAATATTGCTGATGCCTACTTTGAGCTAGAGATGTATTCGACGGCAGAAGATATTTATAAAGCCATTAATACGAGCGAACCTGTATTAAAGACGGAAGTCCTTCTGCAACTGTTTTCACTATACATAGTAGAAACAAGAAATGATCTGGCATCCAAAGTGGTGAAGGAAGCAGTCGATTTCCAACCGGATTATCCAAATGTCACGGAAATTGCGCGCTCCTTCTTTGAAGCGCAAAAGGATTGGAATAGCGCGATAGTTTTAGCGGCCAACGAAAGTATCCGTACGGAGTCAATGACTTGGTTCGATGTTTTGAAAACATACATCCAGCAGGGCGTTGCACAATCGACGGCTCCGGATTATTTCGCGAACGTGCTTAGATCCTTATATAATCTTGACCAAGATCGTTTTGAGAAAATGACGGTAGCCCTTTGGAAGAACTATAAATATACGGATTCTTACTTTGAATGGCTTAAGGTCATCAATAAATTGATCGATGAAATCGAATTGAACAACGGGGATGTTTGGGATGAGCTTTCCGTCTATTATCGCGATGCCTATGCAGGATTACTAGAAGGTACGCATTTAGTCAAAGAGTTAAGCCCTGTCGTACCAAGACTGTTGGAAAATTGGTTAAAAATCGCGGAAGGGGAGATTTCGTTATTTGCAGCGGCATCTGTCCTTTCCTGGAATGAGATTTTCCCAGATACAGTGAGCGCACTTGTTGTTCAAGATGCAGAAAGTCTGTTAGCGAAATCCCCTAGATTGGGAGGCGGTCTCGAAGCAGGCGAAAAACTGATTCACTCCATCATTCAATGGGCAGAGAGCAATGATCTATCAGTCGGCAATAAGCTGAAATGGATGGTTGAGGGAATTAAGGATATGAGCAATTTCAATCTGCTTCTTGTTGGAAGTGCAGGAAATGGCAAGACATCCTTCATTCAATCGATAGCGGGTGAAAGTATTGCAGCGGAAGACCATTCATCTCTTGTGAGCGTTAAAGATGGCGATGACCTGGAAATCTATGAAATTACCGATACAGATCGTAAAATGGTCGAAGAGTTAACGGAGTTGGATGAAACGCGTCGTCAACGCGGAACGATTGTCGATGTGACACTCATCAGTGATTATTTGAGAAATAATCGCCTGCGTCTACTGGATACTCCAGGATTTAATGGAGAGAAAAGCGTAGACCCTGACTTCCAAAATTACTTACTGGAGAGCGATGGAGTGATGTTCGTTCTGGATGCACGGGCACCTTTCACGGGCAGTGAACGTGATTTGCTATTGGAAATGCAACAAATGGCCCCTAAACTTCCTATTCATTTCTTGCTGAATAAAATGGATACCATCTATAGTGATCAAGTGGCAGTCAGGATGGAAGATGAAACATGGGATAAGGTGAATGCTTATTTCCCGAACGCGAAGGTATTTGCTTTCTCCAAGCTTTATGACAGCAAACAGCAACTGCAGGATCTAGCCGTCTTCCTTCACGCAAACTATCAAGATAGCAATTGGAAGGAAATGAGGGCGGAGAAGCTCCTTGCCTTCACGCGTAAAACTTTATCCTATCTATTAGAAAAACGGGCAGCGAATGAACGGAAATGCGAGCATTCGATTTCTTGGAATGAACAGATGGAAGTGAAGTTGAATGGCGCTACGAATCAGTTGACTGATTTGGAAAAAGAAAAAACCGAAAACATTACAAGATCTTATCGCTTATTAAAAGAAGAAGTGAAAAAACAGCTTTCCACACGAATTCCTGAATTACTGCGTGATTGCTCTAAAACATTATCTGAGAATAGTGACTTTAGCCAAGTGCATATACAGTTGAATCAGGAAATGAACGATCGGATCCAGGCATTTATATCCGATAAAATCATGCCGCAGTATTTCCGCTCGCTTCAAGACTGGATTGCTACATCTGAGTTAGAATTCACGCAAAGCCAACAGTTCATGGATGAGATGAGCGCAGGCTTCAATGAGCTATACAAAGAAGAACGTATTGTACTGGCCGGGGACTTCCGGGTCTTGGATGACTGGCGCCGTGATGCGGACCGGATGACAAGCAGCATCCGGATAGAAAATGTAAATATATTACTAAGAAGGACCCCATCTCAGTTGATTCTTAAGGGAGCCGGGAAGCTATTTGGTGCCATTCCGCAAAATAAAGCGAATATGTACAATCGATATAAGAAGTTCTTGGAAAATGAAGACTTCCAGGATGTTGCCGATATGATCAGTGACAGATTCCTTACTCAGTTTGGATTGTTCGAAAAATCCTTGGAACGTGACATATCCCTGTTCTACCGCAATCCATTTGCCATCCTTGAAAAAAATATCGAACAGACGAAAGCCGAAATCAAAGAACAGCAGGCTACATTGGAACATATGAGACAAAATCCTGAAGTCTACCGTGATCCGATTACCCTGTTCGAAGTGAAACTGCGCCAATTCGAACGCCTTGAAAAAATCGAGAAAAGACGCCTGGCGAAACTGCAAGGAAAATAAAACATTTAAAATATTCTAAAAACTATTGACTTAATGACTATATCCCTATAAAGTGGTACTTACCATAACGAAACGTAACACATTATATTCTCTTATCAAGAGTGGCGGAGGGACTGGCCCTACGATGCCCAGCAACCGTTCCAATTAGGAATTGGTGCTAAATCCTGCAAAACAGAAATGTTTTGACAGATAAGAGAGGGATAAGTCTGCAAACCAGCTGATTAAACCTCTCTATTTTAGAGAGGTTTTTATTTTGTGTTTATGCCGAGCTAACAGATAAGAATAATGTAAAAAATAGGGGGAATTAAAATGGGAAAATCAATTTTAAAAGGAGCTTTCGTTTCAGTCATCGCTTCGGCGTTGCTTTTGACGGGGTGTTCTTCGGGACAAAGTACAGGGGAAGCGAAAAAAGAGGAAAAGGTATCTTTTGAAAATGTTCCAGAGCGATTTGCGAAAGGCGAGGGAGCTAAAATTAAAGTCATTCGTAAAATTGGCGGCGATGATCACACGGCCCAATACTTAGCAGGGGCGCAAGAAGAAGGAGAAGCACTTGGCTTCCAAGTAGATACTTTTACGGCCAATGGCGATACGGCTAAATTCCATGACGCCATCGCTCAGGCTCTGGAGGAAGACTATGATGGCTATATCATTTCCCATGGTGATGATGCAGCGACAGTGAATGACGTACAAAAGCTGGTGGATGCAGGGAAAAGCGTAGTCACATTCGATTCCATCGGCGATTTAACGAAAATTGATGGGGTAACAGTAACTTCACAAGATGACGAAGCATTGGCAACTCTTGCTTTTGACAAATTGATAGAAGAGCAAAAAGGCGAAGCGAACATTGCATACCTTTGGGTAGATGGTTTCCCTCCAATGGTGAGAAGAAATGCCGTGTATCAAGAAAAGCTGAAAGAAAATCCTGGCATTCATGAAATTGAAAGATTCGGAGTGGCATCTTCAGATACTTCGGTCCAGACGCAAAATGCGGTCTCGGCGATGTTGAACAAGTATCCCAAAGGTAAAATAGACGCAATTTTCGCAACCTGGGATGCATTCGCTATCGGAGCAGCTCGTGCGATAAAAGAAGCGGGGCGCGATGAAGTGAAAATCTATGGTATTGACGTGTCCAATGCCGACCTTCAGGAGATTCAAACAAAAGGAAGCTCATGGTCGTATACCGCAGCGGTTGATCCGAAGTTGATTGGTGCAGTGAATATGAGATTGCTAGCGAAAAAACTAGCGGGGGAAGAAACGCCGCAAACCTATGATTTAGAAGCATCATTGATATCTCAAAAACAGCTTCAATCATCGAAGGACGCTGTCAACATGACCAATCTATCCGGCATTGTTCAAGGCTGGGGAGTATCAACGGAATTTGAAGAAGACTGGATGAAAGTATTGAAAGAACATTATAAGAAGTAACGATCAGAATCAGTAGACACTCTCTTTCAAGTTGAAGAGAGTGTCTGTTTAATGGGAGGGATTGGACATGGGCATTCAACTAGAAATGAAACAGATATCGATTGAGTTTCCAGGTGTAAAAGCGCTTAGTGAAGTTAATTTTTCAGTACAGTCGGGAACAGCACATGCATTGGTCGGCGCAAATGGAGCAGGGAAATCGACGCTAATGAAAGTCTTATCAGGAGCTCATGTCCATTATACCGGCGACATTTTCCTAAATGGCCAGGTACAGGATATCCGTTCGCCAAAGTCGGCACAGGAAGCTGGCATTCAAATTGTGTATCAGGAAGTGGATACGGCCCTCATTCCTTATTTAACGGTTGCGGAGAACGTGATGCTGAATGAATCCGTACAGAACATGGGGAGAAAACAAATCATCAAGTGGAAGGAATTACATAGAAAAGCGACGGAAATCTTGGAAGAAATGAACATCCATGTGTCTTCGAAAAAACTGGTAAGGGACCTTACGTTGGCCGAAAAGCAGATGGTCTTGATAGCTAGGGCCGTTTCAACCGCATGTAAATTCTTGATTCTCGATGAGCCGACTGCTCCGTTAAGCCATACGGAAACAACGGAACTATTCCGGATTGTGAATGAGCTGAAGCAACGTGGTGTAGGCATTATTTTCATTTCTCATCGTCTACCCGAGATATTTGAAGTGTGTGAGGACATTACAATCATGAGAAATGGGAAGAGTGTGAGGCGCAGTAGAATCAGTGATATCACACAAAACGAAGTGATTGAGCAAATGCTTGGAAAGTCAATGGAAGAACAGTTTCCCGTCGTGAATGCCGAGATAGGTGCGGTGATGTTTGAAGTGAACCGACTGTCGGATGCCGATAAAGTCAAAGATGTCAGTCTTCATGTGAGGGCCGGTGAGATAGTCGGTTTAGCGGGTCTTGTCGGGGCAGGAAAAACGGAGCTTTGTAAAACGCTTTTCGGCCATACGGCCATTATAACGGGGGAAGTTGTGTTAAAAGGAAGGAAGCTTAGCCTGAAAACGCCCCATCATGCTGTGAAGAGCGGCTTGGCACTAGTCCCCGAAGAACGGAGGAAAGAAGGCGTTCTCGTACAGGAGTCTGTTACTACGAACCTGACTGCTGCAAGTGTCGGGAAATTCAGTAAGGCATTCAGCTTCGTCGATCGCCAGGCAGAAAAGATAAAGGCGAAAGACCTGATAGCTACTCTTGGGATCAAAACGCCTTCAGAGGAAGCGAAGGTCGAAAACCTATCAGGGGGCAATCAGCAAAAGATCGCCATCGGAAAGTGGTTATTGGCTGATGCGGATGTATACATATTCGATGAGCCGACAAAAGGCGTCGACGTCGGGGCCAAGAAGGATATTTTTGAACTGATCGCAAAGTTAGCCCAAAAGGGGAAAGCGATTATTTATGCATCATCCGAATTGGCCGAAATCATAGGAATCACAAACAGGACCTATGTTTTATATGACGGAAGGATGGTCAAGGAGCTAGAGACAAGCAAGACAAATGAAGAAGAACTACTATTCTACTCAACAGGGGGCAAATAGGATGAGTACACCAATTCCGGTTCTTACAGAGAAACCAACAACGCCAGCCAGGAAAAAAGTTGATCTGTTCGAATTCTTTTATAAATATGGAACGATTCTGACGATCATCATCTTGATTGCGGTTTTTGCTATTGCGAATCCATCGTTCATTCAAACGAATAATCTTATTAACATTTTACGTTCCATCTCCATCGTGACAATCATCGCCATCGGGATCACGATTTCCTTGACGGTTGACGGCTTCGATTTGTCAGTTGGCTCCGTTGCCTCATTAGCCAATGCCATCGTCATCTCGATGTTTGTCTGGTTTTCCCAGGATACGTTGATTGCGATAATAGCGGCCATTGGTGCTTCGCTTGTGGTGGGCGCATTGAATTCATTCATGATTGTAAAGTTAAGAATCCCGGACATGCTGATGACATTGGCGACCATGTTCATCATTCAAGGGCTTGCCCTTACTTATACAAAAGGGGCCACGGTTTCACAAAACATGGTGATGCCTGATGGAACATTCGCTACAGGTTTAATCAGCCCATTTTTCGCCAAAATCGGACAAGTGCCTTGGATTATCCTGATCATGAGCGTCATTGTCGTTGCGACTCATATCTTTTTGACCTACACGAAGCATGGCCGTTATATGTACATCATTGGGGGAAATAAGGAGGCGGCTAGACTTTCGGGAATCTCGGTCAATAAATATAAAGTAGTGGCCTATCTTCTGTCGGCGCTGTTCGCTGCTATCGGCGGGATCGTCCTTGCTTCCCGCGTCATGACATCGGAAATCAATTCAGGTTCTCCCTATTTAATGGATGCGGTGGCGGCGGCCTTCATTGGTTCTTCTGTTCTAGGAGCAGGTAAACCGAATGCTTTCGGAACGTTCATCGGGGCCGTTTTGATTGGAATTCTGCAAAATGGGCTAATCATGATGTCGGTCCCATATTATGCAATGGACATCGTGAAAGGCGCAGTTCTCGCCCTTGCCTTGGCTGTGACCTATTATAAACAAAAACACTGAAACATTAAGGACCAGCAGTCGCCATGATTGCTGGTCTTTTGTTTCAGTGTGGCGAATTTTTCATTTGGGCTTGGATAACTTCATTTCATACTGCATATAAATCGTACCGGCCTGTTCTTGTGTAATCTCGAATTTGTTACTCGCCTTTTCCGTGATGGCGTCTTGGGTATTCTGTCCTCCAGTGTTGTATAGTGACTTCATGTAAAGATAAATTTCTTTTTCTTTATCTGAACCGATTGCATCGTTTTCCCCGGGTGCCTGTGAATATCCTTCCGCCACTTGGCTGACCCCTTGCTCGAGGCCGCTTTCTTCAGAGGACTCTTCCGTTGTTGGGCTTGCTTCACTTTCCTCCCCGGTTTTTTTACTGGATGGATTTTGCATGCAGCCATACAGTAGACAAAGAGAGGAAGCCAATAGGATAAACTTCATCGCTCTTATCATCCCTACCTCCTTATATGAAAAAAGAAACAGAATCTTCATATATAAGATCCTGTTCTAATAGGGTACTTATTTAAACTTCTGGATTTCACTGTCTCCCTCGAATTTGTTATCCTCCAATATGCCAATCTCCTCAATGTGATTCCGGGCGGCCTCGTCACCTAACCTGTATATGATCCGGTATAGTTTTTTCATGGCCGCATCATATTTATCATTGGCCCGGTCATGATGGTAGAGAAGATAAGGTACGTGAGAACGGGCAAAAGCTTCAAGATCATCTTTCAGATGGTCGTCCAAACATTGCTTTAACTCGGCTAATTCGTCATCATTCGCTTGTATGGTGAAGCTTGGGTTTTCATCTAGTTTCTGTGCTAGAATATCTCCACTCACTAAATCCACATGATACGTCTGCTTTTCTTGACTCATTTATACCACCCCTTCAAGTGTTTAATTATGATGTACCACTATTTGTAAAAAAGTAACCCTAAAAATGAATATCCTATAAAAAAGTCGCTTTCATACATAGATGTCAGATATTTCTTATGAAATAGGGTAAGATAGATTTAGAGATTGATAGGACAACTTAGGACATTGAACAAGGATGGGGAGTGCTACTATGAAGAAATTATCCGTATGTATTGTATTGATGGTATTTATCGTTTCAGGTTGTGCAACGAGGATGTATGATTCAAACATGGAATTGGGGAAAAGCCAACTAAAGGAAGAGAATTATTTAGAAGCACATGAAGCATTTGAGTTGGCTTATGAAGATGATCCCACTGCGGAAGCGAAAGAGCTGATGGAGCTATCAGGCATACTTTACGATGGAATGAAAAAATATGAAGAACAGGATGTAGAAGGAGCACAGGTTTTTTTCGAAGAGGCAGCCGCATATAAGGCAAAGTTTGAAGAAGGCAAGTTGATGGTTCAAAAGGCTACGGAAATGTTGGCGAAAACGGAAGAAGCCGACGTAGAACCAGTTGAAGAGGAGACGGATTTAGAGGAAACGACGGATGACCAAACGGGGGAGGAATCAGAAGCAATCCCCGAGTCGGAAGTTGAAGATAAACCGGCAGTAGAAACAGAAACGCCGAAGGAAGCACAAGAAGAGGAAAAAGCCGCTAAGGAAGAACCAGCCGAAGAAGGACCGGTTGAAGAGGAGAAGGACCCGGACCAAGCCTTTACAAAAGCGAAAGCGGAGCAGCTGGTGAAGGATTATGTGGATGCCGAAAATAATCCGCATCTACAAATCCAATATGATCATGATGATGAAAAGGGAGACTATATTTTTCAAGTCTTTGAAGTCGTCAATGATAGTAACGAAGGTGGACATACTGCCACATTTGGCTGGTATGGCGTGAATAAGCAGAAAAAAGAAGTGTATGAAGTGATGTAAGGAGGGGCGCCTTTAATAGAGGCGTCTTTTTTTTGGTTGTAAGCAGTTTATCGGTCAAAGTCGTAAATATATCGGTCAAAACCAGACCTTTATCGGTCCAATCCACAAATATATCGGTCCATCTAAGAAATTTATATTTTTTCAAGGTTTCTTAAGAATTTTTTAATAATTCCTGTTTATGATGGAGGCAGGTGAAAGTCATAAATAGGAGGGAAGAAGATGGAGAACTATAATGGTGAAGGACAAGTCAGGGTGAAAGAAAAACCGAAAAAAGTAAAGTCACATGTGTTTACTGGCCTTGTTTCTGGAGTGGTCGCTTCTTTAGTAACCTCTTCTGTATTTGTATTCGGGGGTGAGTTTGGGGATACCGAGAAAAAATCCGTGAATGAAACCTCTCAAACCGCAGCCGTAGAGCAAACGGTCACTCCACAGAAATTGTCGACGAGTACAGATTCCAATCAGAGGGCTGATATGGTTGAAACAGCTTCAAAATCGATTGTAGGTGTCGTCAACTTTCAAGAAACACAAAGTCGGTATCCCCTCCAGCAGCAAAGTACGGAAAATGAAACGGTGGAAAGTGGCACGGGATCAGGGGTCATTTATAAAAAAGATAATGGCAAAGCCTATATCATCACGAATAACCATGTAATCGAAGGAGCTAAGGAAGTGGAAATATCGTTATATGATGGGAAAAAGGCAACAGCAGAGGTGGTCGGTGCTGATGCCTTAACGGACTTAGCGGTGTTGACGATTGATGATTCAATTGCTCCGGAAGCCGTCAGTATTGGTGATTCTGATAGCATTCGACCAGGTGAGGAGGTATTGGCCATCGGGAATCCGCTCGGACTTGATTTTTCGCGCTCAGTAACACAAGGAATCATTAGTGCAACGGGAAGGGCGATTTCGGTTGATACTTCGGACGGCGAATGGGAGCTGGATGTGTTACAAACGGATGCGGCCATCAACCCTGGAAATAGCGGGGGTGCCTTAATCAATACGGCTGGTGAAGTGATTGGCATCAATAGCTTGAAAATATCGGAAAGTGGAGTGGAGGGCTTAGGCTTTGCGATTCCAAGTAACGAGGTCATCCCGATAGTAAAAGAGCTAATCGAAAAGGGAAAAATTACGCGACCCTATTTAGGTGTCAGTCTTACCAATACAGAGGAACTCCCACAATATTATCTACAGAAAATGCCTGAGCCTGCAAAAACCGGGGTAATGGTCAATAGTGTAGAACCAGGTTCGGCGGCTGCGGATGCAGGTCTCCAGCAACAGGATGTCATCGTGGCGATTGAGGGCGCCAAGATTGGCACGGCTGCTGAATTGAGAAAACAACTGTACAAAGATAAGAAAATAGGTGACAAGGTAACATTCAAGATCTATCGAGGGGCAAAAGAAAAGACGTTGACGATAACCTTGAAAGGTTCTTAATAGGAAAAGACTTCGGATTGAAAACTGTCCGAAGTCTTTTCTTTTAGAGTAGAATTTTTAGTATAGCTAATAATATAACCATGAGGGAACATATCTATATTCCCTTCCAATAAAGAGAAATGATTTGTCAAGGAAAACAACGTGTTTATAATGTAAAATAGTAGAAATATTGACAAAAATGTGAAAATTGTTAAAATAGAAAGAAAAGGAGCTGACAGGATGGAAGCTAATCAGAAGATCATGGATGCATTGAAATGGGTATCAGGCACAGGATGTACAATCGGAATTATATTGTTTTTAATCAGTTTTTCTGTAAGCGGTTACAACGGAGGGTATGTGCTATCAACAATAGGGATAACCATAGCGTTAAGTGCAGCGAGTATTTTCTTGGTTGGTATATTATTTGTCTTGGCAGAAGAAATGACGGCGAACACCAAAAAAGGGGAAAGAATTATACCGGAAACAACGAAGCTTATAAAATTCAAGTCCAAAACAAAAAGAAGAAAGGTGTCAATTTGACACCTTTCTTCTTTTTTATTAGGAGAGTAGAGCGTTTCTTCAATAGAAGAAACGCTTATTTACTTTAAAAAAACCGTATGCAGGTAATGATAAAAAAGTATGATTTTTTAGTTTCCACAATGGCTAAGGGAAAAACACTTACAATAATTTATATCAGTATAAAATAAGTAAGTGAAGAAAAAGGATGTTTATACCAGATTAGACATATTATCCTACTCATATTGTGAAATATTTAACATTAGAGGTGATTTTGAGGCATATTTCCCCATGATGTATAATGTTACAATTGTTTATTTCACTATATTAATATAAAATAAAATAGACATAGGTAGGGACAATCCTGTACTTTGGGAAGCTGTCTCGTTTTTCATTATAAGGATTTATTATAGGGCATAAGAAAAAAATAATACAATATAACTGCTCATTTACCACATATTTACGGTTTTTAAATGAACTTTTTATGACATTCTTCATTTCATATTGTCTTTTTTTCCACTTGGAACTAAGATATGAGAATAAGAGGTTTAAAGATTGGTAAATGTTTTCTCCGAATAATTACCAATGTCAAATATATTATACTAAGAGAGGGGTAGCACGATGAAAATAAAGTGGGCTTTTTTAACCATCCTTTTTACTGTTGCCACAGTGTTAACAGGCTGCGAACCATTAATGGTCTTAGATCCAAAAGGGCCTCAAGCTGAAACGCAAGCTAAGGACATAATGTTATCTATTGGATTAATGTCGATTATCGTTCTAGTCGTTTTTGGAATTTTAATCTATATGTTAGTCAAGTACAGAGCTTCTAAACAAAGTAAGGATTACGAACCGCCTCATATTGAAGGAAGTAAACTTGTAGAGACAATTTGTGTTGGTGTTCCAATTTTAATTGTAGGTTTCCTTTCTATTGTTTCTACTCAAAGTAACTATAAAGTAGAGGCAACACCTGAAGGATATGAAGATAAAGAGCCTTTGGTTGTTTACGCTTCAACATCTAACTGGAAATGGCATTTTAGTTATCCAGAAGAAAATATTGAAACGGTTAACTATTTATACATTCCAACAGACCGTCCGCTTGAATTCAAACTTTACTCTTATGGACCAATCACAAGTTTCTGGATTCCACAACTTGGTGGTCAAAAATACGCAATGAGCGACATGGTTAACACTCTGCACCTAGCAGCTGACGAACCAGGTGAATACATGGGTAGAAACGCAAACTTTAGTGGTAAAGGATTCGCTGAGAACACGTTCAACGTTACAGCAATGCCAGAAGCCGAGTTTGATGAATGGGTAGATGAAGTGCATCAAACTGCTAAACCTCTTACAGAAGATAAATTCGATGAGTTATTAGAACCAGGTCATCTTGGTACATCCACTTACACTGGAACTCATCTAGAATTCAGTCCTGCTCCTGAGGGTGAAAATGGTGGACATGATCATGGATCAGACGAAGGTTCACACGAAGGACATGATTCACACGAAGAGCACGAAGAACACGAAGAACATAGCAATCATTAAGATGTGGGGTTAGTTATACAACTAACCTTACAGGGTAAACAATAAATTTCCAAAAGGAGTCACGATAGTATGGAATTCTTTGATCGATTTGCCGTACCTCATCCAAGTCTTGCGATTTACGCATCGATGGTTGCCATTGGTCTTACTACGCTTGCCATAATTGCTGGTTTGACCTATTTCAAAAAATGGGGTTATCTTTGGCGTGAATGGTTAACAACGGTTGACCATAAACGTATCGGTATCATGTATATAATTGCTGCTTTAGCCATGCTTTTCCGCGGTGGCGCAGATGCTATCATGATGCGTGCACAACTTGCCGTACCAGATAACACTCTTTTAGATGCACAGCATTATAATGAAATTTTCACGACACATGGTGTCGTAATGATCATATTCATGGCAATGCCATTTATCATGGCGTTCATGAACATCGTTGTTCCGCTTCAAATCGGTGCACGTGACGTAGCATTCCCACGTCTAAATGCACTAAGTTTCTGGTTATTCTTTATGGGTGCGATGTTAATAAACATTTCATTCGTAGTCGGTGGTTCTCCTGATGCAGGTTGGACTTCTTATTTCCCACTAGCAGGTAATGACTTCAGTGAGTCGGTAGGCTCGAATTATTACATGTTCGCTCTTCAGATTTCAGGTCTTGGTACATTGATGACGGGTATTAACTTCATCACTACAATCCTGAAAATGAGAGCACCTGGTATTACATTGATGAAAATGCCAATGTTTACTTGGTCAGCTTTAATCACTAACTTAATCATTGTTTTCGCTTTCCCTGTATTAACAGTGTTGCTTATCATGGGAACAATGGATAGATTATTCGGAACCCACTTCTTTACAACAACTGGTGGCGGTATGGATATGCTTTGGGCCAACTTCTTCTGGGTTTGGGGACATCCTGAGGTTTATATCTTAATCTTGCCGGCATTCGGTATTTATAGTGAGGTTATCTCAACCTTTGCCAAACGTAACCTATATGGTTATAAATCAATGGTAGCTTCAATGGTTCTTATCTCGCTTCTTTCATTCTTAGTATGGGTGCATCACTTCTTTACTATGGGTCAAGGAGCACTTACAAACAGTATCTTCTCTATCACAACGATGGCGATTGCTGTTCCAACCGGAGTTAAGATATTCAACTGGTTGTTCACGCTTTGGAAAGGTAAGATTACATTTACCACTCCAATGATTTATTCAGTACTATTCTTACCGATCTTTACTATCGGTGGTGTTACTGGGGTAATGCTTGGTATGTCAGCAGCCGATTACCAGTACCATAATACAATGTTCTTGGTAGCCCATTTCCATATGGTTATTATTCCTGGTGTTGTATTCGCGATGCTAGCTGGTCTGCATTTCTACTGGCCAAAAATGTTCGGTTTCATGTTGAATGAAAAGCTTGGTAAGATTTCAGCTTGGATCATTACAATGAGTACATTAGTTGCCTTTATGCCAATGTTCTTCAGTGGATTAGATGGTCAAGCACGTCGTATGTACACATATTCCGAATCAACTGGATTCGGGTTGATGAATATGATTTCCTTCATTGGAGCAGCTGGACTTGCTGTAGGTTTTGTAGTAATCGTCTATAACGTGTACTACAGTGTACGTTACTCTCCAAGAAACATCGGTTCAGATCCATGGGATGCTCGTTCTCTTGAATGGTCTACTCATAACCCTGCACCGGAATATAACTTTGCCGTATTACCACAGGTTAATTCAATCGAACCTGTTTGGGATGCTAAGAAAAAGGGACATGACTTATTCCCAGGCAAGTATGAAAAAATTCATATGCCTAATAATAGCGGAATGCCGATCATCATGAGTGCGATATTCTTTGTTTGGGGCTTCTCATTCATATTTGCACTTTGGATTCCTGCTATCGTTGCTACAATCGCGATCTTTGTTTGTATGGCGCTTCGGTCATTCGAGGAAGATCATGGTCACTACATTTCAGTTGAAGAAATTGAAGAGACAGAATCAAAATTGCGAGGTGCTAAATAATGAAAATTGATAACTCGCTGCCACTTGAATATAGTACTGAAGAGAATAGTCTGAAGATATTTGGTTTCTGGATTTTCCTTGGTGCTGAAATTATGCTTTTCGCTACACTTTTTGCTGGATATTTCGTATTACAGGGCCGTACTGCTGGAGGCCCTGGAGTGGAGATTTTTGAAATCACTCCAGTTCTAGCTGAAACAATCTTACTTTTAACAAGTAGTTTTGTTATCGGTCTTGGTATTCACGCCATGCGTCTTGGCAGACAGAAAGCGATGATAACTTTCTTTGCTATCACGCTTCTGCTAGGCCTAGGATTCTTATGCGTAGAAGTTTACGAGTTTATCCACTATGTTCATATTGGGGCAGGATTACAAACTAGTGCTTTCACAGCCATGCTGATGACAACATTAGGAACTCATGGAGCTCACGTAACCGCTGGTCTATTCTGGGGAACGTTCATTATCCTTCAGGTTAAAAAGCGCGGATTGACTCCAGCGACAGCTAATAAATCGTTTATCTTCTCTCTTTACTGGCATTTCTTGGATGTAGTTTGGATCTTTATCTTTAGCTTCATCTATCTGAAAGGAATGATCTCATAATGTCTGAATTGTTCCCACGAAAACAAGTAATGGGTTTTGTATTCTCAATGATTCTTACTGCAGTGGCTCTTGCCGTCTACTTCTTTGATATGTCATTCCCAGTTGGTATGACGGTACTTCTTGTTACTGCATTTATACAAGCAGGTCTTCAACTTGTTGTATTCATGCATGCTGGTGAAACGAAAGATGGAAAAGCAATTTACGTAAACGTTTATTACGGTATGTTCATTGCATTATTCACGGTTTTCGGTACTTTACTAGCTATGACTTGGGGTTACTTGTAAGAGAATCTATCAAAAGAGGGCGTCCTTCAAAAGGCGCTCTTTTTTGTTGGAGGAAATTTCATATGGTAGGGTAAGGGGATCCATTCGATTGGATTTTGGAAGTTGCATAAAAAAGGCAATAAAAAAAAGCAGGTATCTAAGGCGATGCCTGCTTTTTTATTCCTTCCATTGTTTCTCGACTTGATGAAGTGCCATTTGGAAAATTTCCTGCTCATTAGCACCTGGTTTTGCAAGAACATTCGTTTGATATGACTTTCCATTGTAATCCACTTTCACAGTAACTTTAACCATTTTCCATCTTCCTTTCTTTATCATGGTACCTTCGAAGTACACACTTACTATATACCCATTCTTACCGGGCAATCAAACATTTAGCCTATGCCGCTCTCTAAAATATTTAATATTCATAATTATCTGATAAATAAAACGAGATGTCAACACTTTTTGGGGTCAGACCCTATTTCCCAGAATTCATTCAAGTGAAATAAGCTTAGTACGACAGGGGTCATGGCTGTTGGTTAAGGGGTCAGACCCCATTTCCCAAGGTGGCTCGGGAATGGGGTTTGATTTTAGATTTTGGTTAGGATGATTCCGATCAGGGCTGCGAAGACGCCGGCGATTTGGTAGGTTTTTAGTTTTTCTTTGAATAGGTAGCAACCAGCGAATACGACGATCAGGCAGTTGAGGCTGACGACTGGAAAGATGATGCTTGCTATGCCGGTATTCAGGGCGAAGAAATAGCAGCCGTATCCGATTACGCTCAAGAGGCCTACACAGGAACCAATCTTGATTTCTTTAGATTTAATTTTCTCATGTTTAATGCCCATCGCGACCATGAGGTAAACCGTTCCCCCTCCGTACATGGATACCAGAATATCAAGGGAGCTCAGGTGAAGGCGTGTCGTTGTCGTCATCAGGATGCCGAGTACGCCAAAGGAGAAGATGGCAAATAAGGTATGCATCATCCAAGGGACATACTGATGATTCCCTTTGGCATTTGGCGTGTACTGGATGATCAAGGTGGCGAGCAACATACAGATGACGCCGCTCCATTGCAACTGAGAAATGTGCTCATGAAAAATGAGCGCTGCACAGAGAATCGGGAAAACGGTATTCGCCGCGATTAAAGGTGAAGTCAAGCTTGCCGGGCCTTTTTCAAAGGCACTTGCCATTTGGATATTCCCATTAGCATTGAGGACCCCGATTGCCGCACCTAGCAGGATGGAGACCCAATTCAGGTTCAGCCCATCGACGAGCACACCATACATAATGGATAGAATGAAAGCAACAAAATAAAAGAAGAACTGGATATGTATTTTGGAATGGCCTTTTGTTCCACTCCATTTGAAAATGCTGTTATTGATGCCGAAACAAAAACTGGTGATGAGGGCTGCAAAAATCCACATGGCTGTAATCTCTTCCTTCATTTGGGATAAACTCTTTATATATTCTAGCTTAAGATAAGAAAGTTTCAAAGTTTGATATTGACAGAATTGAGTTTATCTACTATATTTACACATGATAAAATCAAATGAATTCCCGATAAACGGGAGAGGTTCATAGCATCACCCTCTTAAAAAAACTATGGTCTGATATTTTGCGAATCAACCATATCTTTAAGGAGATATGGTTTTTATTGTGTAGAGGCCCCATTATGAACCTCCCTGGATACGTGGAAGAGGAGGACGTTTATATGTCTGGAAGAAAAGAAGAAGAATTAAAGGATATCACCCTACTAGGAAACCAGGGTACACAATATTCCTTTGATTATGCACCGGAGATTTTGGAGTCCTTTGATAATAAGCATCCGAACAGGGATTACTTCGTCAAGTTCAATTGCCCGGAGTTTACGAGTTTATGTCCGATTACGGGGCAGCCTGATTTTGCGACCATCTATATCAGCTACATTCCAAGTGTGAAAATGGTCGAAAGCAAGTCGTTGAAATTGTATTTGTTCTCTTTCCGCAATCATGGAGATTTTCACGAAGACTGCATGAATATCATCATGAATGATTTAATCGAATTGATGGATCCGAAGTATATTGAGGTCTGGGGCAAGTTCACTCCACGGGGTGGCATTTCCATTGATCCTTATACGAACTATGGAAAACCAGGGACGAAGTTTGAAGAAATGGCGAGTTACCGGTTGATGAACCATGACTTGTATCCAGAAACTGTGGATAATCGGTAAGTGAAATGTGGGCTTTAATGATTTAGCTTCTCGATTTTTCGGGAAGCTTTTTTATGTGTAGAACTTAAATTGGGCGGATAGGATAAGGCACTTTAACCATCATTTAAATTTCTTCTGGATTGTCTTTATCAAAAATACATATGTCCTCATATAATGGAATTAATCCTTGATTGTTTCGTAAAAAAGCGTAATAATAGGGAGAGTTGATTTTGACAGAATATTTCTAAAAATAGGGGTTGTCGGGATGAAAGTAGCAAAGTTTGGCGGGAGCTCACTCGCGTCGGGAGAACAATTGAAGAAGGTATTCGAAATTGTGGTTTCAGATCCAGAGAGAAAAGTCATCGTTGTTTCAGCACCAGGGAAACGCAATTCTGATGATATAAAGGTGACGGATTTACTGATTGCCGCTGCGGAACGCCAGTTGCATGGGGATGATGGTGGGCTTTTAATAGAAGATGTCGTTTCTCGATATGCGAGTATTGCTGAGGAGTTAGACATTCCAGGAGAGGTCATTGCGGAGATACGTGACAATTTATATAGCCTGCTGCATGCAGACCAGAGTAAACCGAAGCGTTATTTGGATGCCTTGAAGGCGAGCGGAGAAGATAATAATGCGAAGCTGGTTTCAGCCTACTTTCGGAGTCGTGGTGTAGAGGCTCAGTATATGGACCCGATGAAAGCCGGCTTGATTGTGACGGATGAGGGCGGATATACACAGGTGCTTCCTGAATCATATGAGCGTTTATATGCACTTCGTGAGGAGCCGGGTATCGTGGTATTCCCCGGATTCTTCGGATATACAATGGATGGGGATGTTTTAACCTTTTCAAGGAGCGGATCGGATATTACGGGTTCGATTCTTGCAAATGGCGTCAAGGCAGACTTATATGAGAACTTTACGGACGTGGATGCCGTGTACGCAGTGAATCCACATGTGGTGTCCAATCCGAAGGGAATACGTGAATTGACGTATCGGGAAATGCGAGAACTGTCTTATGCCGGTTTTTCGGTCTTTCACGATGAAGCGTTAATCCCTGCATTCCGTGCTGGTATTCCAGTACATATACAGAACACGAACAATCCGAGTGCACAGGGGACAAGGATTGTGAGTACCCGTGATAATATGAATGGGCCCGTCATAGGGATTGCGAGTGACAAAGGGTTTTGCAGTATTTACATTAATAAATACTTGATGAACCGTGAAGTTGGATTCGGTCGTAAATTGCTTCATATTCTTGAAGATTACGGTGTATCTTATGAACATGCCCCATCTGGCATTGATGATGTCACGATCATCCTCCGTCAAGATCAAATGAGTGAAGAGGCCGAGGCGAAAATTGTTTCGCGCATTAAGCAGGAGCTTCATGCCGATCAAGTCATTGTTGAACATAATCTGGCCTTGATCATGGTCGTCGGTGAAGGCATGCGTCATAATGTGGGAACAACGGCAAGGGCATCGAAAGCGTTGGCCGATGCTAAGGTCAACATTGAAATGATTAACCAAGGTTCTTCCGAAGTGAGCATGATGTTCGGTGTGAAGGGTCATAGTGAAGAGACGGCCATCCAGGCGCTATATCATGAGTTCTTTTAAGAATAAGAGAATATGAGACCCTCCTGAACAGGGGGGGTTTTCGTTTTTGGAAAAATAAGCTCTTTATTTTCTACCATAATTTAGGCATGATGGTAGAAGAGAGAAGGAAAGAGGGCGGACGGTATGGGGTGGTTAGTCAATCTACGGATTGCCATGTTCTTGATGATCAGCTTTATGTATTACTGGAGGATTCCGGATTCCAATCCATATGTAAAAGGCCTGCTCATCTTGATCGCTATTGGTTTTATCCTGAATCATTATTTGCTTTTTTATAAGGATTCAATTCAACATGATCTCCGAATCGTCTATTTCGATGGCATCCTCAGTTTTGTATATGGATTTTTGTTCCCCCAGACTACCCTTTATATGATTCTAGTCGGTGTCGTTGCGATTACTGTGTTTATCCTTGTCTCGGAGTCTAAGAAACATAGAATATTTGGCTTGTTTTTTGTATTACTATGGGGTTTGGTTATGATTTCGACCTATTTACAAACAGGTACGCTGGATATCATGGATAACCTCATGAGTTTCTCATTTGTCGCCTTTACGTCTGTAGTCGGCAATTTGATCCGGAAACTCACTGAGGCCAGTGATGTGGTGAATGAGCAATACTTACAATTGAATGAGGCGCATGAAGAGCTGTCTGTGGCCCATAAACGGTTGCAGGAATATTCCCTTCAGGCAGAGGAAACGGCAAAAATCAGAGAGAGAAACCGGATTGCAAGGGAGATACATGATACGGTGGGACATAAAATGACGGCCTTATTCGTGCAGATGGAGCTAGCTTATGAACTGATCGACCATGACTTGGAAAAAGCGAAGGGTACGATGAATATTTGCAAGGATTTGGCCCAGGGTGCCTTGGAGGAGGTTCGCTATTCCGTTCAGGCATTGAATGAAGACGAGACGACTTTCCTGACAAGTGTGAATAGGTTGCTGAATGAATTTCACCAATCGACAGGCCTGAAATCGACTCTTGAACTTTCGGGGGATTCAAGCCTTATTCCCCATACCCTTCAGCCAACACTCATCCGTGTGATTCAGGAGAGTCTAACCAATGCAAAACGTCATGGAAATGCAACGGTTAGTTCAATCAGGCTGGTCTGCATTCCGGAAATGGTGAGGGTTGAGATCCAGGATAACGGCAAGGGTGCAAGCCTTATCATTCCAGGGTTCGGGTTGAAGACGATGCAAGACCGGATTAATGAAATGGGTGGGGTGTTGTCATATGGAAGCAAGGAAGCCCAAGGGTTCCATATGACCGCAGAGTTCCCGTTAAACGAGAAAAAATGGGCGATAGGAGGAACGTGATGATAAGGGTAATGGTGGTTGATGATCAGCCGCTCATCCGTGACGGTTTGGCGGCTTTGTTGAATTTGCGTCCAGAACTGGAAGTGGTTGGCGTGGCAAGTAACGGCATGGAGGCTTATGAACGGTCAGTGGAAATGAAACCGGATATTGTGTTGATGGATATCCGGATGCCACAGACGAATGGTGTGGCAGGGACAAAGTTGATTACATCAAAACTTCCCCATACAAAGGTGCTGATGCTTACAACGTTTCAAGATAGTGCCCTCATTTTCTCAGCATTGGAGGAAGGGGCGAGCGGGTATTTGCTGAAGGACATGTCAGCGGACATGATTGCAAATGCCATCAGGACCGTTCAATCAGGTGGGGTGGTGCTGCCCCCGGAAATCACCATACACATGCTTCGAGAGTTAAGGAGCGAAAAAGAAAGGAAAGCGAGTGAATCGCCTGCTGTCCTTGGTGATTTAACAAACAGGGAATATGATGTCCTTCGGGATCTTGGCCATGGAAAAAGTAACAAGGAAATCGCAGCCACTTTGTGCATCACGGAGGGCACCGTGAAAAACCATGTTTCCAATATCATTTCCAAACTTGAATTACGTGACCGCACCCAGGCTGCCGTTTTTGCCGTACGATATGGGGTCACTACGTTTACAGAGTGAAACTTCCATATCATCCAAGATAGATGACTTTCGGCATAGACGAAGGTCATTTTTTTTGTGGAATTCTTCCTTGAGGCAGATGGTTTTTTTTTACTTTGGTCATAGAATTAGGGGGAAGCGTCATACGAGGGGGAATGTATCGTGTTAAAGGTGAAAGAGGTCAGGAAATCATACGGGAAGCATGTGGCCGTACAGGATGTTTCCTTTTCGGTGGATAAAGGGGAATCCTTCGGTTTGTTGGGACCAAATGGAGCAGGTAAGTCAACGACGATTGCCATGATTTGCGGGTTGTTGCCTTATGACTCGGGAGACATCCTTATCGATGGTCTTTCGGTGAAAAAACAGCCAAGGGACGTTAAAAAGAAAATTGGAATCGTTCCACAGGAAATTGCCCTGTACCCGACGATGAGCGCACAGGATAATTTACTGTTCTGGGGAAGGATGCAGGGACTGACGAGGGCACAAGGGAAACAAAGGGCAGGGGTTGTGCTTGAAATCATCGGGTTGTTGGATAGAGCTAAAGATAAAGTCGAAACCTTCTCGGGCGGGATGAAAAGGAGGCTGAATATCGGAGCCGCTTTAATGCATGAGCCTGAGCTACTGATTATGGATGAGCCAACGGTCGGAATCGATCCGCAATCGCGCAACCATATTCTAGAAACGGTGAAGCGGTTGAATGGGGAAGGGATGACGGTGATTTATACCAGTCACTATATGGAGGAAGTCGAGCACCTTTGCGACCGGATCGCCATCGTCGATGAAGGGAAAATCATTGCGCTCGGCAAGAAAGAAGCCTTATGTGACACGTTGGCGGAGGGAATATTCATCAAGCTACAGGTCGATTCCCTCAATGGTTTGTGGCTTAAGGAATTGGAAGGGATGGAGAATGTGGATAGAGTCGTGATCAATGAAGAAAAACACACACTAGAAGTCATGGTGACCAATCACCCGAATATCGTCTCTGATATTATAGCTTCTGCTGTGAAGTCCACTGTTAAAGTGCTGTCCTTTGAAAGGAAGGAACCGAATTTAGAGAGTCTTTTCCTACAATTGACGGGGAAATCGCTACGGGATTAGGAGGGGTGGAGAATGAAGAGCTTTCTGATTGCATGGAAGGATTTTAAGATACGGGCCATGGACAGGCGAGGTTTCATGACCATGCTGATTATGCCCTTAATCTTGACGTTGATTTTAGGGATGGCTTTGAAGGATATCTTTGGTGGAGATGAAGGGTTTCAGGATACATCTGTCGGGCTGTACGTGGATAAAAAAGATCCGATGGCCGATGCATTGAAGCAAGATGTCTTAGAAAAGACGGAGTTCCTTACGCTGAAAACGATAGACAGTGAAGAGAAGCTTGAAGAAATGGTGAAAAAGGGGGAAGTTGAAGTTGGAATCCTTATCCCGGCTGAATGGGGAGCAAACTTTGATGAGGCCGTTCTTTACTCGAATCAAGATACTCAACTAAAAGCGACGGTCGTCGAATCGATCATCTCTTCTTTTACCGAGCGGGTTCAGACGATTTCAAAGACATCCGAGGTAGTCATGAAAAATGTGACGCAGACACAAGCGGTCGCTACGGGCAAAGGCGATGCTAAGGAAACTGCAGAGCGAGTATCCAAGGAGTTGACGGAAAGTGGAGAGGTGGACATGGAAGTCGGTGATCAATCGGTCGGCGAAACATCCATTTCGTCGATGCAGTATTATGCAGCCGCGATGCTGGTCATGTTTTTGCTTTTTAATGTGACTCTGGGAGCCAAATCCATGATCCAGGAACGTCATACAGATACGCTGGCAAGATTGAATAGTGCCCCGATGAATCAATATTCCATCCTTATCGGGAAGTTCTTGGGCACCCTCTATTTCGCATTCATTCAATTATTGCTCTTTTACGTAGCCACTTCTCTCTTCTTCAACGTGAATTGGGGAGAAAGTCGAGGGCAGGTGGTGGCGTTCGGTTTCATGTATTCCGTCGCCGTCGCGGGTCTATCCATGTTGTTGGCCGCCTTCATCAAGAAAGAGAAGACAGCCGACCTGATCAGTGGGATCGGCATCCAACTGTTTGCAATCGTCGGGGGTTCGATGCTGCCGATCTATGCGTTTCCTGAGCGGCTTAAAACCATTGCAGCACTAACGCCGAATAATTGGGCACTGACCGGTTTCTTGGACATCATGTCCGGCGTGGGCTGGAGTGGACTGTTGTTGCCGTTTTCGGTTTTGGGGCTAATAGGGTTTGTATCCATGCTGATTGGTGCTTGGCGCTTAAGGGGGAGATACGCTTGAGAAAAATCTGGAACATCTGCCGCTTTGAAATCCAGCGGGTCTTTAAGGAACGGCAGAGCTATCTTATCATGTTTGCTATGCCTCTTATTTTTACACTTTTATTCGGTACCTTAATGGGATCGGATGATCGAGATCCGCTAGCGGTTACATTCGTGGATGAAGATAAGTCCTTGTTATCGAAATCGCTATTTGAAGAATTGCATGAGAAGAATGCCCTGTTCACCTTGGAAAAGGGTTCTAACCAGGATGCGCTCACGGATCTTGATAATAAAAAGATTGTCGGAGTCATTCATGTCGGTAAGGGATTCGAAGCCAAAATGTTGGAGGGGGACCTTCCCAATGTTCGGTTTGAACATATTCCCGAGTTCACCACGCCCCAAACGATCACCGGGTATCTTTCAAATAAGCTTTCGAAACTGAATATCGAAATGGCCGGTTCCCTCGTTTGGAGTGAACAGAGCGGCGAAGACTGGAAAAAGCTATATGGAAAGCTGAGAAAGGAATCGGCTACGGAAGAATCAGGTCTGAAACAGGTTACCCTCGGTGGAGGCCAGGTTAATGAGCAGGGAGGTTTTTCGAGCAGCGCTTCCGGGTTTTCCATCATGTTTTTGATGATTACGATGATGAGTGTCACGGGTACGATTTTAGAGGCGAGAAGTAACGGCGTATGGTACCGTTTACTGTCCACCCCGGCATCACGTTTTGAAATAGCTTTCGGTTACCTACTTTCCTTCTTCATGATTGGCTGGATTCAATTTGGAATCTTGATGCTGGCGACTTCTATCTTTTTTGATGTTAGCTGGGGAAATCCCATCTATTTGGTGCTTCTCGTTTCTGCTATGTTGTTCGCGATTGTAGGCCTGGGCCTGATGATTTCGGGCTTTGTAAAAACGGTCGAGCAACAGTCTGCAATCGGAAACCTCGTCGTCATTTCCACCTGCATGATTGCCGGTGTGTATTGGCCACTGGAAATCGAGCCCGCCTTTATGCAGAAGATGGCGGAGTTCCTGCCTCAGAGGTGGGCCATGAAGGGGTTGACGGATATTGCGGGCAATGGGTCCCTCCCTATTGAATCAATCGCTATCTTACTGTTATTCGGACTCGTGTTTTTATTACTGGGCATACGGAGGATCCGATTTGAATAAGAAAGACGCGCTGGTAGCTCAGCGCGTCTTTTACTTAATTCAATACCCATTTGTCTTTCAAGAATAATAGTCTTGATACAGTGAAAAAGATGGCAATGGAGACGATAAGGCTACCTGCTGTCAGTACGATATTCTGGTAGTCGATAACGCCGTAAAGCAGTTCCTTAAAAAGGGCGAATATATTGAAGAATGGAATCAAGAAATGCTTGGTCGTCAATTCGTGCAGGCCAGTGCCTCCTAGGAATAGGACAGGCAGGATACCGAGCATCGTAATCGGCGATAGGTAGTTCTGCGACTCTTTCACGGTTTTGGATATGATGCTGGCTGACATTTGCAGGGCGCCAATGAATAGAGAAAATAAAATGGTGATCAATAGGGCGGTCGGAAGAATCAACCATAGGTCACTACCGAAATGAAAGCCCTTTTTCAATTCTTCCGTTAAAAACATGAGTTCCAAGGTGACGACAAGGATCGAGACGATTCCCGCCAGGGCCCCGATGGAGGAAATCGTCAGCCATTTGGCTAGCAGAATCTTTCCACGGCTAACTGGTGTCATAAGTAAAGCTTCCATCGTTTTCCGGTCTTTTTCCCCGGCAAATAAGTCAGAGGCAAGCGGATAGGCGCCTGTACTGATCGCCATCGTGATGATCATGGGCAGAAAGAGGGAAAGTATGCTCAAGGAGGCACCATTATCGCTATCTAGCCCGGCCTCTTTGAAGTCGACCTTTAGCGGGCTGATCATGTTAGTATCCACATTGATCGATTGTAGGCGCTCCTGGATGATTTGTTTTTCAAAGAGAGTTAAAGCTGACTCGACCTGGGAAAGGACGAAGGAGCTATCTTGGCTATAGGAGTCACCTGAAAGGCTGAATGTGACTTGTTCCCCCTGTTTGATTTGCTCCATGAACTTGTCACTAACTTGTAGGGCGGCAGCGGCTTTTCCGTCTTGGACAGCATCTGTCGGATTCTGAAACGATTGGACATCAATTTGGGGGAAGTCCTTCAGAAGTGATTTGGCGTCCGTCGTGAATGATGGATCTACAGCAAGGGTATGGGTCTCCTCCTCATCCGTGGACATCATGCTCTCGTAAAATAACGTCAGTCCCGTCAACAAAAGGATGGGAAGAAATACACTTAATAATAGCGTCCGTCGATCCCGTAAAGCTTCCTTCAATTCTTTTATATACATATTAAGAAACATGAGACTGATTCCCCCTTACAAGTTTGGACATGAATATATAATTCAAATCACGACTGTTCTCTTCTTTATATAGAGATTCCAACTGGCCTTTATACACCATTTCCCCTTTGTGCATCATGGCCACAGAGTCGCATAGCAGGGTGACTTCCTCCATGATGTGGCTTGAGAATATGATGGTTTTGCCTTGATTCTTTAGCTGAAGAACAAGCTGGCGGAATACATTCGATGAAGTGATATCGAGTCCTGTCGTCGGCTCGTCAAACAGGATGATTTCTGGGTCATGGATGAGCGTCCGCGATATGGCCACTTTTTGGCGCATGCCTTTCGAGAATCCGCCGACTTTACGATCGAGATAATCCTTCATCCCGAACATGACGGCCAGTTCTTCTATCCTCACCTTAGTTTCGTGCTTGCTCAAACCGTACAGAGTGGCGAAATAGGCGAGATTTTCACGTGTGGTTAAGCGGTCGTACAGGCCGGTTTCCCCTCCGAACAGGACACCAATCTTTTTCTTGATCTCATTGGGATGATCCAATGTATCGAATCCGGCCACTTTGATAGACCCTTCTGTCGGTGTCAGGAGTGTGGCAATCGAACGTAACAGCGTGGTCTTTCCGGCACCATTTTCCCCTAGTAATCCGACAATCTGGCCTTTTCCGATGGTAAGGGAAACGTGTTTAAGGGCGGTGATGAATGTTTTTTTATCTTGGAATGTTTTTGTGACTTCATGTATTTCAATCATTTTTCTAACCTCCTACATCTCTTTTGGTTAACTCAATCATACAAATAAAGGAGAGGGGAATCTGTAGTTATGTCGCGAAAGTGCCGTTTTATGTCGCGAAAGTATCGATTTTCCATATTTTGATGGTAAAATAAAGGTAATTTCAGAGAAGGAGAGTTGTAGATGAAGGTAGGCCTTGTGGATGACCGGAAGATTGATTTGGATAAGTTGAATGGGATCGTGGCCCAAATGCCTGGCATCGAATTGGTTTTTTCTACGGATTCCGCTGAATATGCGTATGAGCAGATCAAACAGGAAACGATAGATTTGCTGATTGCGGATATCGAAATGCCTAACTTGTCCGGATATGAAATGGCCGACATCATCCATTCCCATGCATTGAACATAGCGGTCATTTTCGTGACAGGTACGAGCGGGTACGCCGTTCATGCCTTTGAACTCAATGTGCATGACTATATCATGAAGCCCTATTCGAGAGACAGGCTCATCAAATCAATCGAACGGTTCCGGGAAAAGTCAAGAACCGCTGAAGTGGCGGGAAGGCTGTTTATAAAACAGAAAAATGATATTCATATTTTGCAGAAGAAGGACATTATTTTCATTGAACGTTCAGGGCGTTCAACGACCATACATACTAAAAACGGTCCTATCAAAACCTATCAAACATTGAATGAATTGGAGGGAGAACTGCGGGAAAGGGACTTTATCCGTTCACACCGTTCTTTCATCATTAATATTCATTTTGTGAAGAACTTTTCACTGTACGCCAAAAACTCGTATGTCGTCAGCTTTGACGGGATCGAGGAACAGGCGATGATCACGAAGGAAAGGGTGGACTTCCTGCAAGTCCAATACTTTTAAGGTGTGAAAACTATGCATGCATTCATTATAGCCATATTGGGGGTATGGCATCTCTACGAAATAATTAGACTATTACCTTGGCAGATCCCTCCTTCGCTAGTCATCCTTCTGATTTGTCTGGTTGGCATGGGACTTTACCTCAAGTTCCGCCCCTTATATAAAAAAGCTTCCCTAGGAATCTATATGGAAGGAACTCTATGGGGCATGCAGCTTGTCGTCATTCTTCTTTATTTTTCCATGCCACCCTCCCTTTCGTACTTAGGATTAGCTGCGACTTTTATAGGAATCGAAACGGTCCGCCTCCATATGTCTGGAATGGGGGATCGTCTAGAAAGAGAGCAAAAAGGAATGGAAAAGGAGCGACTGCAGGTCAATGAAACGTTCCGGGTGGTCCGCAGTCAGCGCCATGATTTCCTGAAACATGTATCAGCGTTGCAGTTTATGATGGAGCAGGACGAGATGGCTGCAGCGAAAGAATATATGAATGAGTTGGTGGATGGCTTTGAAGAAACGAATCTATCCATTAAAGGAGAAAAAGGGGTCGTCGCCGGGATCCTGCATCAAATGTTCCGTAAGGCCAAGGAAGAACGGATCCAGATGACCTATCACTTCGATGTGCCGCTCTCGTCCCTCCCTTTTTATGACCAGGACCTTGTCGCCTTGATTGGGAATGTGCTTGCCAATGCGGTGGAAGCGGCAAAAGGATGGCAGGAAGAAAAAGGGGGCAGTGCTCAAGTCACGCTTCAGTTTTACAAACGGAGTGGGGTCTATATTCTGACTTGCACCAATCATTGCCTGGCGATTCCTCCCTCCATCTTGGATACGATGTTTGAGAAATACGGACAAACGACGAAGGATGGTGAACACGAAGGAATGGGAACGAAAATCATCTCCGATATCGTAAGGAAACATCAAGGCCATTTGGACTTTACGTATAAGAACGAGGAATTCATATTGAAAATCAAGGTCCCGGCCATCGTGTAAGAGGTTATTTGTGCGAAAAGGGAGGAGGATGGTCATCCATATTCAAGGATTGAATCACTTATTATTTTCCGTTTCGGATTTAGAGAAGTCCATTGAATTCTATCAGGCCGTTTTTGGGGCGAAATTGTTAGTGAGAGGGAACCAAACGGCATACTTCGACCTGAATGGGATATGGCTGGCTCTCAATCTGGAAAAGGATATTCCGAGAAATGAAATAAAAGAATCGTATACGCATGTCGCATTTTCCATTACCGAAAAGGATTTTGATGGCATCCAGGACCGGCTTGAGCGTTTACAGGTGAATATTCTTAACGGCAGAAAGAGAAATAAGCGTGATAATAAATCCATCTATTTTACTGACTTGGATGGCCATAAGTTCGAATTCCATACGGGAACGCTAGAGGAAAGACTAGATTATTATAAACAGGAAAAGCCGCATATGAGGTTTTTCCAATAGATTGATATAATGCAGGGATTGACCGATAAATGGGACGACTTGACTGATAAAAAGTCCAGTTTGACCGATAAAGGACTTAATTTGACCGATAAAAGACAAAAACGGGTTGAAAAAGGAGCCTCCAATAAGCTTGGAGGCTCCTCCCGATTCAATCCATTATGGTGAGCAGTTCATCTATTGGTGTACGCGGACGGGGCGTAGGAATCATGTCCGGGTATCCGACGTGCAGGCTTCCGACGATCTTCTCCCCGGGTTTTACGCCTAAAGCTTCGCGGAATTCTTGGCTGTGAATCATGCCGTACGTTTCCCAAATCATGCCGATTCCTTGTTCCCAGGCAAGTAAACTGAAATTCTGGATCAAGGCGCTCGTGGCTGCATAATCCTCTTCGCGGGTCATGAGATTCGGATTTTCCTCCATGATGACCGCAACGAACATCGGAACGCCGTTCAGTTTATTGTACCCACGCTGACCGGCTTCTTTCTTCTTTGACGGATCCTTTTCTTTACCTGCCATAAAGGCCCGTGTCGCTTCTGCTAGCTTCACGCGGCTGTCGCCGTGAACAACGACGAATCGCCACGGTTGGGTCATTTTATGATTGGGCGCCCACGTGGAAGTTTCCAAAAGTGATTGAATGGTTTCGAGGGGAACGGGTTGGTCCTTGAATCGTTTGATGCTCCGTCGTTCTTTTATGATTTGTTCTAGTTTCATATTTGTATTTCTCCTTATTCTTAATAATCTATGTATAGGGATGTTTTTTTGAAAAAAAAGGACCCCGGATGCCTAATATGCTTTAAATTGAATAAACTGACTTGAATAAAGAGGGGGCAATATTCTAGTGACTTGCATTCGCAACTAAGCATATAATTTTTACTAGGCACAGAGAGACCGGGGCGACATTGTATCTATGTACAATATCAAATGGGTACGATAAGAAATTATCGTAGTACTTAACAAATTTCAGAGATCGATAATGAAATTGAAAATCATTATCAATTAGAATTTTCTCTTATTTCCTGTTTTTTGTCAAGAGGATCTTGGAAAAAATTAAAAAACTTTTTCCAATGCTAACCAAGCTTGCTAATTCTTTTATTAAATCTGTATAAAAATGTATAATGAAAAGATAAAAATGTTACCTACATATGAAGATTGAAGGGTGTCGTAGATGAAAAAACTGTTTTCGTTCCTTAAACCATATCGTCTCTTCATCGCTCTTGCTTTATTTTTAATGTTAGTCGAGCTCGGTGTTGAGCTATTACAGCCACTCTTCATTGCAAAGATCATTGATGATGGCATTTTACAAAAAGACCTTTCCGTCGTGATAAAGTGGGGAGCGATCATGGTCGGCCTGTCGATATTTTCGTTCCTTGGCGGAATCGTCAATTCCTTTACAGCTTCTCATGTGAGCCAAAGTTTTGGACATGAAGTAAGGAAAAATCTCTTCGGCAAAATCCAGGCCTTTTCTTTTGCCAATTTAAACAACATCCCGACCTCTTCCTTGATCACCCGGATGACGAATGATGTGACGCAGCTTCAGAATACGGTATTTATGGGATTGCGTATCATGGCAAGGGCACCGCTGATTGTCCTTGGGGGCACAATCATGGCGATAACGGTCAATCTGAAGTTATCCCTTGTATTGATCATTTCGATTCGCGTTCTCGTGCTGTTCCTGGGATGGGTCATGAAACGTGCGGCAAAGCTGTTTCGACTTGTCCAAAAAAGGCTGGATAACGTCAATAGTGTCATGCGTGAGAATTTGATTGGGATGAGGTTGATCAAAGCATTTCTTCGTAAGGATCATGAAATCGGCCGTTTTGACGGGGCAAACGATGAATTGAAAATGAAGACCGTCCAATCGCTTCGCTTGATTGAAACGACGATGCCCGTGCTGATGCTGGTCATGAACGTGGCGATCCTTGTAGTCCTATGGTTCGGTAGCGGCTTTATCTCGACGGGAGATATCCAGGTCGGGGAAGTCGTGGCGATTGTCAATTATGCCACAAGAATCGCAGGCTCCTTATCGGTCTTTTCTTGGTTGATCATGGTCTTGTCCCGAGCAAAAGCGTCAGCGGACCGCGTGACCGAAATTTTCGAGACGCCCATTGATCTCGATGAAGGTAGGGTGGAAAGCAGGGGGGACCTTATCAAAGAGGGGCATATCGAGTTCCAGGATGTGTCATTCCGCTATCCTGGCGGAGATGAACAGGTATTGAAACACTTGAAGTTCACCGTTGAAGCGGGACAAACTCTCGCGATCATCGGTGCGACTGGGTCGGGGAAAACCTCCCTATTTCAGCTCATTCCACGTTTATTCGAAGTGGAGAGTGGAGCAATCACGATAGATGGGCAGGATGTGAGGGACATTCCTCTGGACTCACTCCGAAAAAGGATTGGCTACGTGCCACAGGAAGCGATGCTATTTTCCGGGTCCATCCAGACCAATATCGCCTGGGGGAAAGAAGACGCGTCACTGGAGGAAATCATGATAGCGGCCCAACATGCCCAAATCCATGAAACGGTAATGAGACTGCCAAAGCAATATGAAACGCGGCTAGGACAAAAAGGAGTGAATCTCTCAGGTGGGCAAAAGCAACGGCTATCGGTTGCGAGGGCATTGGTCCGCAGGCCGAAGATCCTCCTTTTGGATGACAGCACAAGCGCCTTGGATCTAAATACGGAAAGTAGGCTGCTTACGGCATTGGAGTCCTATACGTGCACGACGCTCATCATTACGCAAAAAATAAGTACAGCGATGAAAGCCGATAAAATCTTATTGCTTGAAGATGGAGAGGTACTCGCGGAAGGCAAGCATGATGAGTTGAGTAAAACGAATGCCCTTTATCGGAAAATCGTTGCATCACAATATGGGGAGGAGGAGATTTCCTATGAAACGAAAAACGTCTCCCGCTAAAAAGCCGTCCAATTCTGCAGGCACGGTCAAACGGATCCTCCCTTATTTAACGACGAATAGAAGTATGCTCGTCATGGTCCTGTTCATGGTCCTGGTCAGTTCAGTGTTAGGACTGCTTGGTCCATTTCTTGTAGGAATGGCCATCGACGATTATATTGTCACGAAGGACAGCGATGGTTTGATCAATCTGCTGTTTGGGCTCCTTGCGGTTTATGTGTTCTATTCACTGTCCATGTGGCTACAAAACTATTGGATGATCGGGATTGCCCAGGATACGGTTTATCTGATGCGCAACCAGCTGTTCAAGAAGCTCCAGCAGCTGCCGATTCCCTTTTTTGACCGTCGCCAGCATGGGGAACTGATGAGCCGGGTCACGAATGATATTGAAAATGTCAGCTCTACATTGAACAGTTCGGTCATTCAAATCTTTTCAAGCGTCCTGACTCTTGTCGGGACACTGGCTGTCATGCTGTATTTGAGTCCATTACTGACGATTCTAACCCTTTTCATTGTCCCGCTTATGTTCTTTGGGTTGAAATGGATTACGAACCGGACAGGCAGGCTTTTCAAGGAACAGCAGAAAAACCTGGGTGAATTGAATGGATTCATTGAAGAAACAATTTCCGGACAGCGCATCGTGAAGGCCTTTTCACAGGAAGAAAAAGTGATTCGTGATTTTATCACCCGCAGTGAGAACTTGAAAAAAGCCGGTTATTGGTCTCAATCCTATTCGGGATTGATACCGAAGCTGATGAATTTATTGAATAACTTAAGCTTCATCGTGATTGCTGCTGTCGGTGGCTATTTGGCCTTGGAAGGAATGGGTGGGGTCACCATTGGCGTGATTGTCATCTTCACCGAGTATTCCAGGCAATTCACGCGTCCGCTCAATGACTTGGCTAACCAGTTCAATACCCTGCTTTCGGCTGTCGCTGGTGCTGAGCGGGTATTCTCGATCCTGGATGAAGAGGAAGAGGGCGTGGATGAGAAAGATGCGGGTGAACTACGGGACATCCGTGGAGAGGTTGATTTCGAAGGGGTGTCCTTTTCCTATGATGATGACGATCAAACAATCAACGATATTAGTTTCCATGCTGAAAAAGGAGAGACCATTGCATTAGTCGGTCCGACCGGTGCGGGTAAAACGACGATTATTAATCTGCTCGCCCGGTTTTATGAACCGAACAGTGGCAGGATCCTGGTCGATGGACAAGATATCCAACAGGTAACGAGGGCGAGCCTCCGTAAACATATGGGATTCGTTTTACAGGATTCCTTTCTATTTCAAGGAACAATTCGTGAAAATATCCGTTATGGCCGTTTGGAAGCCATGGATATGGAGGTAGTGGAAGCGGCCAAACTTGCCAATGCACATACCTTTATCATGAAACTGCCCAATCAATATGATACGGTTTTGACCCAAGATGGCAGTGGAATCAGCCAGGGGCAACGACAGCTCCTTTCAATTGCGAGGGCGATTTTAGCCGATCCGATTCTTTTGATTTTGGATGAGGCGACAAGCAGTATTGATACAATCACTGAAATCAAAATACAGGAGGCGTTACATCGATTGATGAAGGGGCGAACAAGTTTCGTCATTGCGCATCGACTGAATACGATTCAGCAAAGCGATCAAATACTGGTATTGGATGAGGGGAGAATCATCGAAAAAGGGTCCCATTCGGAGTTATTGAAGCAAAAAGGTTTCTATGCTGAACTTCATCGCGGTTCCTTAAATGGAAATCACACGGGATGAAAAAAAATGTGTGCCTCTTGGCGCACATTTTTTTTAGTTGGTCCAAAAAACTGGAACCTATCGGGTACATTCCGTTACCGAGGCAATTGCCTCATCCAAGAAGGTCAGCACATCTTCGTTTATCGGATACAAACCTGCGGAAGCGGATCCTTCCTTGGACTTTCGAATTTCCCAGAATTTCTCCTCAAGCTCTTTGTTTCCCTGAAATACCAACTCGGACAGCAGGAGGGAATCTTCGGCAATGAGCCGTCCTTCTTCCGATAAGGGGGAAACGCCCTTTTCAAGGGACCATTCGATCCTCTTCATGAGATTGATCCATTGTTTCATGCTGATATCATTTTGTTCCATTTTGGGTAGTTTATTGATGGTTTTCTGTTCTTCTTCGTTGAAGTGTGACCCTCGATTATGCTCTTTTCTTTTGAATAATGGAAGCAGTAACTCCCAATTGAACTCCCCTTCGATTTCGATACTGTTTAATAAAGTCTGGATGTTCTTTAATGTATTTTCCTCTTCTTTTATATCGGATTGTATTTGTTGTTGGTGCTGGAGAAGTAATTCTTTGAAGGATTCTTTATTCAATACGGTTTTGATATCGTCCAATGAAAAAGAAAGGGCTTTAAGCAGGCAGATTTTCTCAAGTCGCTTCAGGTCATTGGCCGAGTAATATCTACGGCCATTAGCGTGCCTGTATTCAGGCGTTAATAATTGAATCTGGTCATAGTAACGGATGGTTCTTATCGTCACATTCGCTCGCTTAGACAATTGTCCAACGGTCAAAAATTCCATTGTCATACCTCCCATTCGTTCATCTAGCTTAAGTGATGGTTAAACTTTCCTTTTTATTATAGCGGAATAGGCGATAGGAATTAAATAGGTAGTATGGAAATAAACGTTAAGAATGGAGTCTGGACGTAGGGGGAGGAAGTCTGGGTAGTCTGAAAAAATCTAAACGGTATATGCCCTGCTATTAATTTCGGCTAGTGAAGAAAACCTATTGCTTATTAACCATTAAATGACATATAATTCAGAATATATACAAAATTAACGTTGTTTAGTCATTTTAAGGAGGCTGTGGAAAACGTTCAGGCACAATGAATTAGTAAATACAATGGGGTAGGAGATGAAAAAATGAAAGCGCTTAAATCAGTTGTTCTTTGGGGAATCATCTCTGCGTTGGGAGCCGTGAGCTTCGGTGTTGTCGCCTTAAATCGCGGGGAAAGCATTAATGCTATGTGGATTGTTACGGCTGCTCTCTGTGTCTATTCGATTGCTTATCGCTTTTATAGTAAATTTATCGCACAGAAAGTATTCGAGCTTGATGATAAACGTAAGACTCCAGCTGAATTGAATAATGATGGAAAAGACTATGTACCGACGAATAAATGGGTACTGTTTGGTCATCATTTTGCAGCGATTGCTGGGGCAGGGCCACTTGTAGGGCCTATCTTAGCGGCACAGATGGGGTATCTGCCGGGTACACTATGGCTCGTGGTGGGTGTCGTTTTGGCCGGTGCGGTACAGGATTTCGTCATTCTCTTCGGATCGATGCGCCGAAATGGTAAATCGCTTGGTGAAATGATAAAAGAAGAAATCGGTCCCGTCACAGGTTTCATTGCCATGCTAGGGATTTTTGGCATCATGGTCATTTTATTGGCCGTGCTTGCGCTAGTAGTCGTGAAGGCCTTGGTAGGAAGCCCTTGGGGGATGTTCACGATTGCTTCGACCATACCTATTGCCGTCCTTATGGGTGTTTACATGCGGTATATCAGGCCTGGACGAGTCGGGGAAGGATCCATCATCGGGATTATCCTGTTGATGCTTGCTTTGTACTTCGGACGTTTTGTAGCGGAAAGTGCAACATTGGCTCCCATGTTTACATACTCAGGTGAAACGATTGCCATCCTCTTGATTGTGTATGGTTTTGTTGCTTCTGTGCTACCGGTTTGGATGCTTTTGGCTCCGCGGGATTATCTAAGTACCTTCTTGAAAATCGGTACGATCATCGCTCTTGCACTAGGCATCTTCATCGTCATGCCTAATCTTGAAATGCCTGCGGTCACGCAGTTCATTGATGGAACGGGGCCGGTTTTCTCGGGTAACCTATTCCCATTTTTATTCATCACGATTGCATGTGGGGCGGTGTCTGGATTCCATGCGCTCGTTTCATCGGGTACGACGCCTAAGATGATCGAACGTGAATCCCATGCGCGTCCGATCGGATATGGAGCCATGCTGACTGAGTCATTCGTGGCCATCATGGCGATGGTAGCGGCCTGCGTATTAACACCGGGTATTTACTTTGCCATTAATAGTCCGGGTGCTGTCATTGGGACGGAGCCGGCTCAGGTTGCGACGACGATATCTGATTGGGGATTTGTCTTGACGCCTGATATGATTACGGACCTTGCCGATGATGTCGGGGAGGAAACGATATTATCCCGTACTGGAGGAGCTCCCACGTTTGCGATTGGGATGGCGCATATTTTCTCACAAGTAGTCGGGGGTGCTTCCTTGATGGCGTTTTGGTATCATTTCGCGATACTATTCGAGGCACTGTTCATCTTGACGACGATTGATGCCGGTACCCGGGTGGGCCGTTTCATGATTCAAGATATTATCGGTACTTTTTATAAACCATTTGCGCAAACGAATAAATGGGTGCCGAACATCATCGCGACAGCCATTTGTGTTCTAGGGTGGGGATACTTCCTGTACCAGGGGGTCATTGATCCGCTTGGAGGAATCAATACACTATGGCCATTGTTCGGGATTGCGAATCAAATGCTATCCGCGATTGCGTTACTGCTTGGTACGACCGTCTTGTTCAAGATGGGCAAGAAAGCGTACACATGGGTCACACTTTTACCGACGACCTTTATATTAATTGCGACGATGACAGCGGGTTGGCAAAAGCTATTCCACGAAAACCCTGCAATTGGCTTTTTGGCGCATAAGGACAAATTCAAGGCTGCCTATGATGCAGGAGAGGTCCTTGCTCCGGCGGCGAATTTAGCGGAAATGAAACGAGTCATCTTCAATGATTATTTAGATGCAGCCCTTTGTGCCTTCTTTATGATCGTGGTCATCACTGTCTTGATTTCCGCGGTACGATTATGGATCAAGATCATCAAAAATGAAAAAATTGACATGCATGAAACTCCTTATATATCAAGGTGATAATGGAGGGAAGGAAACCATGTTAAAAAAAATTACCCGGATTCTTAGCTACCGAAAGCAATTCATTAGTCTACTTGTCGGAGTTCCTAGTTATGAAACGTATGTAGCCCATATGAAGCTGGAACATCCTGATAAAACGATTAAGACAAGGAAAGAGTTCTTCTGCGAAGCGCAGGACGAAAGGTATAACGCTAAGGATGGGAAGGTATCACGCTGTTGCTAGTCATATAGTTAGGAGGGGGCTGTCTAATAAGTCCCTAAAATAAAACAGGTGGAGAAAAACGAGTTGTTTTTCTCCACCTGTTTTTCTATTTCTATAATAATTTACTGAAA